>JAQSXQ010000596.1 GCA_029256565.1 Mycobacterium sp. | reverse complement strand
TCGAGGCCGTCCATCGCATCCTCGAGTTCGAGGCCGTTGGGCACCGAGAGCACCGGGTTGCCCGCACTCACGAACAACGCCTTGATCTGCCGCTCCCCCGGGGTCGACATCTCCTTGGCCATCAGGGCCGCAGGCTCCGAGGCGATCACCGACCGGAAGCCCCCGACGCGGGTGCGCTTGCGGCGGTAGGACCGGCGCAGGAAGGCACCCATGGCCACCAACCCCAGCCGTTGGCCTGCGATGCCGAGGGTGCTGAACACACTGCCGCCAGGCCGGTCGAGGTTGCCCGCCACCAGGTTCACCGCGTCGATCAAATACGACGTCAGCGTCCCCTGCCGTCCCACGCAGGTGCCGAGCCGTCCGTACACGGCGGCGCGTGGGGTCCGGGCGAGGTCGCGTGCCAGTGCGCGGACGACGCCGGCAGCGATGCCCGTGTGTGCCTCCGTGCGCTCGGGCGGGAAGGGCTCGCACTGAGCTGCGAGCCAGTCGAGCCCGTCGGCCTTGGCGTCGACGGCCTGCCGGTCGACGAGCCCCTCGTCGAACATCACCGACAGCAGCGACAGCAGGAAGTAGGCATCGGAGTCCGGCACGATGCCGAGCCACTCGAATCGAGCCGCCGTCTCGGACCGCCGCGGATCGACGACCACCACCCGGCCGCCCCGGCCGACGACGTCGTGCATCCGGTCCTTGATCCGCGGCGCGGTGAGGAAGCTGCCGTGCGAGACGACCGGATTGGCTCCCATCATCACCAGCAGGTCGGTCCGCATCAGGTCGGGGATCGGCACCGACATCGGTGTGCCGTAGAGGAATTGGCTGGCGAGCAGGCGACTGCTGGTGTCCTGCGTCGACGACGTGAAGTAGTGACCGTGCCGACCGATTCCCTTGATGAAGGCCATCACGCCGAACAGGTGGGAGTAGCTGAACGCCGCGGGATTGCCCATGTACCAGGCGAATGCGCCGGAGCCGTGCCTGCGGTGGATGTCGGTGCACCGAGCCGCGATGTCACCGAGCGCCTCGTCCCAGCTCACCGGCTCGAAGCCACCGTCGCGACGGCGCAGCGGGGTCGTCACGCGGTCGGGGTCGTTGACCACCTCGGTGAAGGCGATGCCCTTCTGGCAGGCGAAACCCGCCGACAGCGGGTGGTCGGAGTCCGGGCGCAGCGCCATGAGCCGACCGTCCTCGACGGTGGCGATCATGCCGCACAGCGGCTCGCAGATCCGGCAGAAGGTGGGCTTGTACTCGACCATCGGAACTAGGTTACTGTAAGAGTTACAGTTGAATCCGGTTTTCGACAGCGCGGGGACGTTCATGCTCACCAACGACGTGGCCATCATCGGCGTCGGCATCCACCCGTTCGGACGGTTCGATGGCAAGAGCGCCCTCGACATGTGCGTCGACGCCATCGGATCGGCCGTCGACGATGCCGGCGTCGAGTGGGGTGACATCGGCGGTGCGGCGGGCGGCAGTTGGACCGTCGCCAACCCCGACGCCATCGTCGGCATGGTCGGCCTGACGGGCATTCCCTTCACCAACGTCTTCAACGCATGCGCCACGGCCGCCAGCTCCCTCAAGGCCTGCGCCGACGGAATACGGTTGGGCGACTACGACATCGGCATCGCCGTCGGCCTCGACAAGCATCCCCGCGGCGCGTTCACCGAGGACCCCGCGCTGGTCGGCATGCCGCGCTGGTACGCCGAGAACGGCCAGTACCTCACCACGCAGTTCTTCGGCATGAAGGCCAACCGCTACCTGCACGACCACGGCATCTCGCACCGCACACTGGCCAGGGTGGCCGCCAAGAACTTCCGCAACGGTGCGCTGAACCCGAATGCGTTCCGCCGCAAGCCGATGAGCGAAGACGAGATTCTGAACTCGACGATGCTGAACTATCCGCTGACCCAGTACATGTTCTGCGCGCCGGACGAGGGGGCCGCAGCGGTGGTGATGTGCCGCGCCGACATCGCGCACCGCTACACAGACCAGCCGGTGTACCTGCGCGCGGTCGAGGTGCGGACCCGCACCTACGGCGCCTACGAGGTGAATACGACGTGCGCACCGGTCGACGAGGGCGTCTCCCCCACCGTGCACGCCGCCCGTGCGGCGTTCGAGAAGGCAGGCATCGAACCGCGCGACGTCGACGTCGTCCAGTTGCAGGACACCGACGCCGGCGCCGAGATCATCCACATGGCCGAGTGCGGGTTCTGCGCCGACGGCGATCAGGAGCGGCTGCTGGCCGACGGTGCCACCGAGATCGGCGGGGCGCTGCCGGTCAACACCGACGGCGGGCTGATCGCCAACGGCGAGCCGATCGGCGCCTCCGGGCTGCGCCAGATCCACGAGCTGGTCCGCCAGCTCCGCGGCGAGGCGGGCGAGCGCCAGGTGCCCGGCGATCCCCGGGTCGGCTTCGCCCAGCTCTACGGCGCCCCTGGTACCGCCGGCGCCACGCTGCTGTCCACCTGACCCGTTTGCCTCACCTCGTTCGGGGTACCGGTGGCGTCAGCGCGCCGCCCAGCCACCCGAAGGAGCAGCCCAGTGACCCTGTCGCATCGATCACCGGCAGCCGACCCGGCCATCGCTCTGCCCTCGGCCGAGGAAGCGTCGCGGGCGACCGTGGACGGGGCTGTCCGAGGCGAGCGCGGACGACGAACGCGGCTGCGGCCTCATCCTGCTCACGCGCAGCGGGCGACGGATCACGTCGGTGGGCACCGACGCACTCGCCGAACGGCTCAGCGCACTCTACGACGACCACTGCGAGAACCCCTGTCGCGCCGCATGGCACGGCAGGACCACCATCCGCGCCGCGGCACCCGGTGACGGCGAATGCCAGCATGCCTGGATGTCCGAGGCCAGCCGACTCGGAGCGCGGTCCATCCTCTGCGCGGCGATGGTCACGGGCGATCGCCTCCTCGGCACCATCACCGTCCACTCGAGTCGGGTCGGCGCCTTCAGCCCCGCCGACGAGGACCGGCTGCGGGCCTACGCCAGCGCGGCGGCGGTGCTCATCGACGAGATCCAGGCCGTCCGCGCTGCTGCCCACGCTGCGTTGCGGGCTCGGGTCTGACGCGTTCTACAGCCGAACCAGTCCCCGTGGCAGCGGCAGGATGTCGGTGTAGGTGACGATGCCGGGTGCGGCGGCGACCACCTTCGGGATGGCGTTGATCGCAGGCATCGCGGTGAGGATCATCGGCAGCTTCATGAAGTCGTTCATCGTGGTGCCGGTGAAGTCGGCGGGCGGCGTGATGTCGACCTTGATCGACACGTTGGGAGAGCCGTCGATCACCACGCGGTGCCCGGTGTCGATGGGCCAGTCCGGTTCCAGCGTCTGGCCCTTGCGCCACACGAACTTCAACTCGACGACGCTGCGCCCGGCCACCTTGCCGTGCCAGCTGAAGGCGATGCCGGCCACGCACCCCGCGGCGATGGACCACGAACCCAGGTCGACGTCGGCAGTGGTCTTCGCGTACTCGGCCTCGCAGACCACCTCGTCGAACTCGACGCCGAACGCGGCGCCGAGCAGGTGGACGGCGTCGATGAACACGTCGGTCGCCTTGGCGGTCATCGCCTGCAGATCGGGATGGTCGATCGGGTGCGAGAACCCCACGGGTATCTCGGTGGCGGGCGAGTCGTAGCCGCTGATGTCGGCCTCCTCGATGACGGTGACCTTGTCGACGCGGTTGCAGCCACCCGCGGCGACGATGGCCAGCAGATTCACGAACCCCGGGTTGATGCCGGACCCGAAGATGGATGCGCCGCCGTCCGCGCAGGCTGCGGCGATCCGTTCCCGACCATCCCCCAGCGAGTGACCGGTGATGAACGCCGCCGTCGTCACGACGTTGACGCCGGATTCGAGGATCCGCACCAGTTCGTCGACGTCGATCCACATCGGGTTGTAGACGACGCAGTCCGGTTTCAGCGCCAGCAGCGCATCGACGTCGTCGGTGGCGGTGACGCCCAACGGTTCGATGCCGCTCAGCACGCCGACGTCGCTGCCGACCTTGTCGGATGACCACGCGTAGCACCCGACGAGGTCGAGATCGGGATGGGCGGCGATCGCCTCCACCGACTGCTTGCCGACGTTGCCCGTCGTCCACTGGACGACCCGCAGACTCACTAGGTCTTCGCCACCGAGTAGCTGGGCTTGCCGAGTCCGAGCACGTACTGCGCGATCATGTTTCGGAAGACCTCCAGCGTGCCGCCGTAGATGCCGACCAGCGGCGCGAACCGGTACACGTACTCCGCGGCGCCGTCGTCGATCGCCCCGTCGGTGTCGATCGGCAGGGCGGCCGCCTCGCCGAGCACGTCCATCAGGTCCGGCGCCACGTCGCGCATGGTCTGCGCCAGCGCCACGCGGCCGAAGATGTTGGGGGTGCTGATCGCCACCTCCATGCGGGCGACACTGCGGCCGAGTCGGTAGGCGACCGACCCGTCGTCGACCGGCCTGCGCCCGTCGTGCCCCGAGCGCCCCACGATGGCCGCCGCCCGGTCGCACGCGCTGACCATGAAGCCACCCTGGTGCATCATGATCGAGACGTCCTGCAGCCCATCGGCACTGGCGTCCACGGCGCCGTGCTCGGCGTTGAGCGGCTCGCGCAGCACCGTCCAGCCGCCGTTGACCTCGCCGAGCCGGTAGCGGTCGTCGACCCGGACGTCG
>JAQSXQ010000595.1 GCA_029256565.1 Mycobacterium sp. | reverse complement strand
TACTCGGTCGAGGCGGGCGTCGCCCGTCTGACCCTCGACTCACCGCACAACCGCAACGCGCTCTCCACGGCGTTGGTGGGACAGTTGCACGACGGGCTGGCGAGTGCAGCCGCCGACCCGACAGTCAGGTGCGTCGTACTCGGACACGAGGGCGGCACGTTCTGCGCGGGTGCTGATCTCAGCGAGGCGGCAGGCCGCGATCCCGGCGAACTCGCGGTCGACCGCGCCCGCGAGATGACCCAGGTGTTGCGCGCCATCCTCGAGCTTCCGGTGCCGGTGATCGGGGCCATCGACGGGCACGTGCGCGCAGGCGGTCTGGGGTTGGTCGGCGCCTGCGACATCGTGGTCGCCGGGCCGGCGAGCACGTTCGCGCTGACCGAGGCGCGCATCGGCGTTGCACCGTCGGTGATCTCGCTGACCCTGCTGCCCAAGATGACGGCGCGCGCCGCGGGACGCTACTTCGTCAGCGGTGAGAAGTTCGGCGCCGCCGAGGCTGCGACCATCGGACTGGTCACGGTCGCCGCCGACGACGTGGCGTGCAGCGTCGCAGCGCTGGCCGCGAACGTAGCCAAGGGGTCACCGCAGGGTCTGGCGGCGTCGAAGGCGCTCACCACCGCGTCGATCCTGCAGTCGTTCGACCAGCACGCCGACGCGCTGGCCGAGCAGTCCGCCGCGCTGTTCGTCTCCGAGGAGGCCCGCGAGGGCATGCTGGCCTTCCTGGAGAAGCGGCCGCCCCGCTGGGCGTCGGCGTAGCGTCGTAGGTAGTCGTCGCCGACACTTCGAGGCGACTTTGCCGAGTTGGATGAGGTCCGCCCCTTGCATGTGCCGAGGTTCGTCGTAGGCTCGTCTCGATGAGCACTCCAGCGTCGCGCAACGGGTCGAAGCGCGCTGCCGACACGGATCGCATCCACGTTGCTCAACTCCTCACCGAGGCCGCATCCCAGGGCCGGCTGCAGATGGCCGATTACGAGGATCGGTTGACGAAGGCGTACGCCGCTCAGACCTTCGACGAACTCGAGCGCCTCAGTGCCGACCTGCCCGACGTGGCGACGGCATCGGGCCGCAGCGGCGGCGCCTGCCACCCCGCTCCGTCGACTCTGCTGCTCGCGATCATGAGCGGCTTCGAGCGGCGGGGCCGCTGGAACGTGCCGCGCCGCGTGACGTCGTTCGCCCTCTTCGGTGGTGGCGTGATCGACCTGCGCTACGCCGACTTCACGTCACCCGAGGTGGAGATCCACTCGTACTCGATCTTCGGCGGGCAGACGATTCTGCTGCCGCCCGAGATCAACGTCGACGTCCACGGCGTCGGGGTCATGGGCTCGTTCGAGCACATCGGCGACGTCGGCTCCCCGGGTGCACCGCAGGTGACCATCCGCGGCTTCTCGCTCTGGGGCAGCGTCGGCATCAAGCGCAAGAAGCGCAAGAACCCCTGACGAACATCGGCCCCCTCCGCGAGCGGAAGGGGCCGATCTCCTTTTCGTGCGTGAGTGGCTACTCGCCGGCGCCGTCGCCGCCGTCGTTGTCAGCGCCGTCGGTGGTGCCGCCGTCGGTGGTGCCACCGGTCGTGCCGCCGCTTCCAGCCGCCGGTGCCTTGGTGCCGCCGGTGATGTGCTTGACGACAGCCTGTGCGACGTCGCCGAAGATGCCCCAGCTGCCGGAGCCGTTCTTGGCGCCACCGCCGCCCGGGATGATGATCTCCGGCTCGACCTTGTTGCCGTCCTTGACGCCGGTGTCTTCGGCTTCCTCGCCGGCGGCCTCTTCCTTGACCGATGAGGTGGACTCGGCGGGCGCGGTCGCGGGTGCCGCGGCGGGCGCGGGCGCCGACACGGGTTCGGCGGCCGGTGCCGGTGCCTCGGCCTGAACGGGAGCCGCAGCCTTGCGGGCGGTCACCGCAGGAGCCAGTGCTTCCTCGGGGGCCTCCTCTTCGTCCACCTCGGCAACGAGCGTCGTCGTCACCACCGGAGGCGCGGGCGGCGGCGAGATCGGAGCACCCTCTTCCTCGGGCACCGGCCCGACGAGCAGGTACCGCACCACACCGGAGAAGCCGTTGTTGAAGAGTTCGTTCCAGAGGTCCTTCGACCGCTGATCCGCAGCGCCGTCGACGAGTCGGCGTTGCGCCACCGCCGAGATGCCGCCGCTGAAGAAGTCGTTGATCGTCTGCTTCTGCGTCGGGTCGGCGGTGCTGGCCTCCAACCGCACGCGGACGATCTCGGTGAAGCCGCCGTCGTACAGCTGATCGAGGGTCGCCTTCTGGTCGGGGCTCAGGCCCGTGCCGACGATCGTGTTGTAGATGACGCCGAACGAGCCGCGGCGGGCCGGGTTCGAGTTGCCGGTGAAGAGGAACTGGCCGGGGATGGGGTTGCCTTCCTCGTCTTCGGCGGGGACTGGGTTGCCCTCTTCATCGAGCACCGGCACGGCCTGCGAGTTGTAGGGCGTCGCCGCGTTGAAGAAGGTGTCGATGATCCGCCGCTGGTCGAGGTTCAGACCGGTGCCGACGATGAAGTTGTAGGCCAGACCGGAAAAGCCGTTCTGGCTGATGTTTGCGCCGCCGTCGTCGTTGACCGACTGACCGAACAGCGTGTTGATGAAGTACCGCTGCTGCGGGTCCGCGTTGAACGCGAGCAGCCGGTACCGGATCAGTTCGCTCAGCCCCTCATTGAAGAAGAGGTTGATCTGCTGGTTCGTGACCGGGTCGGCGCCGTACCGGGTCAGGAAGATCCGCACGACCTCGGAGAGTCCGTCTTCGAACAATCCGTCGATCACCTGGAGTGCGGCGGGGTCGTTCACGTTGGTGTTCTGCAGGATCTGCTGCACGACGCCCGCCACACCCGTGGTGCCGGAATTGTCGCCGTCGCCGGGG
>JAQSXQ010000594.1 GCA_029256565.1 Mycobacterium sp. | reverse complement strand
GGCCGCAAGGTCGCAGGCAAGGTAGCGCTCACGGTCAGTTAGGCGCCCGGAACCTCAGTCGAGGTCGGCGAGGGCCTTGCGGGCGGCCTCCAGTTCGGCTTCGAGCGCAGCCACCTTGGCGGCCTGCTGGACGCGTGCCTCCTCGATCACCTCGTCGATCGGGGTGGCCAGGTCCTCGTGAAGTTCCTTGGCCGCGCGGGAAACTGCCGCGGCTGCGACGGCGAGGTCCCGAGCCAGGAACGTGTTGCCCTGCTTGAGTTCTGCCCGCCATTCGCCGTCAGCGGTACCGGTGACGGTCAGCGTGAGTTCGAGGGTCTTGGCCTTCCTGCCGGCTGACTTCTTGGCCGGAGCCTTCGTGGGTGCCTCCTCCGCCGGGGCGGGGGTGGAAACGGCGGGCGGTGCGTCGATCGGCAGGGTGTCTACGGTCATCGGGCGGCGATCTCCTCGAAAGATTGCCCGCTGTGCGCGGGCGGGCGCTGGAGCAGCCATTAGAACACGCGTTCGAAGGGCGGATCAACCCGTTCCAGGTTCGGCGTCGGTGGCACGCAGGATCTCGCGGGCCCGGCGCATAACGTCCAGTTGCGCGTCGTTGTACAACTCCGACATGGCCGCGGCGACGGTTCGATCGAAGTGGCGCGGCCCCTTCGGGGCGTCTGCCCGCGACTCCAGTACGCCGGGGTGCGCGGCGTAGACCTCGCGCAGGTATGGCACGAGATGCTCGACGAGTTCCCGACGAGTCGACTCGTCGGCGTCGGCAGGCAGATCGTCGAACGCGAGCACGCCCGCAGGCTCCTCGGGGACGTTCTCCAGCAGCTCGCCGTAGTCCGCGAGGCCGCGTGGTCCCAGCACCCTCGTCATGACGACGACGAGCGACCGGTCAGCATCCGAGAGCTTGGCCACTGCATCGGGTCGGACGAAGTTCGGCGGCAGGTCGATGTGCGCAGAATCGTTCAGCAGCGCGGCCAATTCGGCGCGTGCGCTCCGAATGCGCTCCATCTTGGCCGCGAGTTCGTCGTCCAGGGCGCGCAGTGCTTCTTCGGGGTGGTCGTCGGTGTCGCCCATGGCGGCGATCTGGGGCAGGGAGAAACCCAGGTCGGTCAGTCGTTTGATGCGCACCAGTCGAACGAGATGCGCAGCGCCGTACTGCTTGTAGCCGTTGTTGTGACGGTCGGGTTCGGCGAGCAGACCGACCTGGTGATAGTGGCGGACCGCGCGCAGGCTCGTGCCTGCGAGTTCGGCGATCTCACGGGTGCTCCATGCCACGCGTCCATTGTCGGGCACGTCCTAGTTTGACTGTGCCGCTACGTCACGGTGTGTCCTGGCGGCATGGCATCACACGACGCGACGACATCCGACGTGACCCCGCAGGACACGACACGGGCAGACGAGCACATCACACTCCTGGACCGCATGGGTGGCGTGTCGGGCCTGGTTGCCGCCAGCGTGCCCACGTTCGCCTACCTCGTCGCGAACGCGCTGGCTGGACTGGACGCTGCAATCGTCGCTGCTCTGACGGTGAGTGTCGCGCTGATCGCGTGGAGGAAGTACCGCAAGCAGCCGATCCAGCCCGCCGTCTCCGGACTGTTGGGCGTGGTCGTCGCGTCGTTGATCGCCCTGTACACCGGCTCGGCCGAGGGCTACTTCCTACCCGGCATCTGGATCAGTCTGGTGCTGGCCGCCGTGTTCGCGATCTCCGTGGTGGTGCGACGGCCACTGGTGGGGGTGGTCTGGCACGCGCTCACGAGTACGGGGGAGCGCACCGCCTGGCACGCCGACAAGGGTGCGCTGCGTGCATTCGACGTCGCCACGCTGACCTTCGTCGCGGTGTTCGCCGCGAGGTTCGTGGTCCAAGACTGGCTGTACGACGCCGGTTCCGCCGGTTGGTTGGCGTTCGCACGGATCGCGATGGGTTACCCGCTGCTCGCGTTGGCGCTTCTGGTGACCTTCTGGGCGGTTCGCCGAGCACGCGGACGGCTCGACGTCGTGACCGACGAGCAGCGGGAGAGGCTCGCGACGCGACCGAGCAACTAGCTCGTCGAGCGAAGCAACTGCAATGAGTACTCGTACGCCCAACTGGCCAGCGCCGATTCCCTGACGCTGTCGTATCCCGGCTGAGCCGAACGGTATTCGTGCATCCTGGCGTCCGCCGCATACCGCGCAGCAGCCTCCTCCACGGTCTCGGGTGCGATCCGATTGGTGGTGAGCAACGCGAAGTCTCGCATCGGGTCCATCGTCATCCTTGGGGTCCGGTACTACTGGGGCTGTGGACGGCCTGGGGAGCACTGTGCTGCAACCGTAGCCATGGCTGGCGCATCTCCTGCTCACGACTAGCCTGCTCGGCAGCGACGATCAGGTGAACTCTGCGGGTGAGCTGCTCGCGGGTCATGCCGAACTCCAGCATTACCTCCTCGGCGGGCGGACCGCCGTAGGGGACCCAACTGCGGACGAAGTCCATGAGCTGTCGGTCGAACCGGTCCATCACGTCAGGACCCGCCCTTCTTCTTGTTGTAGACGTCGAAGCCGACTGCGGCCAGGAGCACCAGGCCCTTGATGAGCTGCTGAATGTCGCTACCGATCCCGATCAGCGACATGCCGTTGTTGAGCACGCCGAGCACGAAGCCGCCGATGATCGCGCCGAACACCGTCCCCACCCCGCCGTTCGCGGACGCGCCGCCGATGAACGCCGCTGCGATCGCCTCCAACTCCATGCCGATGCCTGCCTGCGGCGTGGCGGAGTTGAGTCGGGCGGCGAACAGGAGGCCGGCCAGAGCCGAGAGCAGACCCATGTTGACGAACACCAGGAAGGTGACCCGCTTGGTCTTCACGCCGGACAGCCGCGCGGCTGCCACGTTGCCGCCGAC
>JAQSXQ010000001.1 GCA_029256565.1 Mycobacterium sp. | reverse complement strand
CCTTCGGCGCCGGCCCGCCGTCGAAACCGGCCCGCGCGGACGAAAGGCGTGTCCGCGCAAACCGGCCCCGCCGTCGGGCCGGACCGCGGGTTGCGGCCCGGGGGCCCCGCGCGGGTGGTGATTACGACGCCAGGAGGGGGCGAAAAACGGTCGGGACCACCGGCCACCCACCACCTGCGCAGGAAGGGTCACATGACCACCACCGAAGCAACGTCCATCGAGGTCGGGTCGGCACCAGCCCCCGAGAGCGTCGAGTTCGCCCACGTCGACCCCCGAACGCTCGTCGTCGGCGTCAACGTGCGCGCCGATGCGGACCTCACCCCCGCGTTCGTCGGTTCCATCAGGCAGCACGGCGTTCTGCAGGCCGTTCGCGCGCGCCGCGCCGAGGACGGAACCCTGGTCGTCCTCGAGGGGCAGCGCCGCACACTCGCCGCCGTGGAGGCCCAGCGGGACACGATCCCGGTACAGATCATCGATGGCACCGAGGACGAGGCCCGCCGCATCGTCGAGCAGCTGGCCGAGAACGACCACCGCAAGGACATGCGCGACAGCCACCGGACCGCCGCGTTCCAGCAGTTGTCGCTCATCGGGCTGAGCGCGGCGCAGATCGCCAAGCGCACCGGCACGGACAAGGGTGTCGTGGCCAGCGCGCTCACGGTCGCCGGGTCGAAATTCGGTGCTGCCGTCCAGGCCAAGTACGACCTGCCCCTGGACGTCGCGGCCGCGATCACGGAGTTCGAGGACGACCCCGAGACCGTCAAGAGCCTGACCGCCGTCGCCGTCGAGGAGCCGAACGGCTTCGCCCACGCGACCCAGCGTGCCCGCGACGACCGCCAGCGCGCCGGCGAGATCACTGCGGCGCGCGGCACGCTGGCCAAGCAGAGCGTGACCGAGGTTCCCCGGCCCGCCTATGACGACGCCAAGATCAAGCGCCTGGACAGCCTCAAGCCCGCCGCCGACGACGCGAACGGCACCGCCCTCACCGTGGACGCGCACGCCGAATGCCCCGGCCACGCGGCCTACATCTCGGCCCAGTGGCAGCGGGTCGAGGTCGTCTACGTCTGCACGAACTGGCGCAAGCACGGCCACGGCGACCGGTACGGCACCGCGAGCACCCAGCGCAAGGGGTCGATGAGCGAGGCGGAGAAGGCCGAGCGCCGCCGGGTGATCGAGAACAACAAGGCATGGAAGTCCGCCGAAGTCGTCCGACGGAAGTGGCTCGCGGAGTTCTCCCAGCGCAAGACCGCCCCCACCGGAGCGGCCGCGTTCATCGCCGCACGGATCGCGACCGGCACCCACACCCTGGGGCACGGGGCCGACAAGGACCACGAACTGGCCGCGCAGTGGCTCGGGATCAAGCCCGCCACGAGCGCGTACCGGGGCCGCAGCCAGGGCATCGCCCAGGCCGCCGCGAAGGCCACGGCGGGCCGGGCGCAGCACATCGCGCTCGTGCTCTGCCTGGCCGCGTGCGAGACCGGGACCGGGGTCCAGTCCTGGCGGCACGAGGGCAGCCTGTCCGAGTACCTGGGCGCGCTGGAGACCTGGGGCTACACCCTCAGCGACGTCGAGAAGATCGCCCGAGGGAAGGCACCCAAGAAGAAGTAGCCCAGCCCAGCGCGCGGTCCGCAGGGAAGTCCCTGCGGGCCGCGTGCCGTTTGCGCGTGGTGCTGCCCGTACCGGCCCATCGAGGGCCGGCACGGGCACCGGGGAGCTGCCGCCCCCCGGACCCCCGCCTTCGCTCGTCGACGTCGCGACGGCACTCCTCGCCCGTTCTTCGCACCACGCCGACTGTCACACGGCCCTCCGGTTCGCCCGTTGGTTGTGAGCAGGAGGGCGTCACAGCCAGGCACGACCGGTCACCTTCCATCAGTGATCGCGCCAGATCGCCGGCGCGACGGACCGCACGACGACGAGGGGAACACCATGACGAACGACGCGGGACGTAGCTACCCACGCTGGGCGGCACCGAACCGGCCGGGCAAGACCCCTCCCGCCAAGCAACCGGGCTCCCACCGGCCACCGGCCGAGCACGCCGACCGGCCGACCGGCCGGCCGCGGCTCGCGCGGTGGCCAGTCGGCGAGTGGGCCGCGGTGGTTTCCACAGTGGCGCGCGTCGTCGTCGTTGTCGTCGAGCTCGTGATCAAGCACGACTGAGCCCGGGGCCGGCCGGCGGCCGGAGGGGGAGTGGTGGGGCTGGCTGTGGTGGTCGAGCTCGCCGGAGTGGGTGGTGTTCCCGGCCGGTGGCCGGAACCCGAGTCGTGGCCGCTGCGCGGCCGCGGTTGCCGCGCTGCGCGCGGGTCTTTTTCCCCCTCCTGGCTCTCCATCATCGCCCGCGCACCCCTGCGCGCAACCGACCTCGCTGCGCGTCCCGGACCGTCGAAACTCGTCGGACTGCGGTCGCTGCGCTCCCTGAGCTCGGCCGACGAGCCCCGCCAGTCCGGGACCGGTCGGTTGCACTCCGGGCCGCTTATCCGGGCGGTGATTACGACGCCAGGAGGGGGCGAAAAACGGTCGGGACCACCGGCCACCCACCACCTGGCAGGAAGGGGCACCATGACCACCGCAACCCCCACCGAAGGTGTGTTCGGCCCACCTATCCACACGTACACCCGCGCCCAGGCCCTGGCGGACGGCGTGCTCGTCGACGCCGGACCGCTGGCCCAGGAAGCAGGGTTCTGCTGGCCCGTCGCGCTCACCCAGGCGGCCCACGCCCAGGCCGTCGCGTGGAACCCCGAGCACGAAGCCGGGCAGGACGAGACCGGGCGACTGTGGGACGTGCTCTGGCTCGCCACGATCGCGGCTCGCGCGGGCCGCTCCCGGTTCACCGTGGCCCGCGTCCCGGGCGCCCCGGGCCAGGTCGAGGCCCAGGACCTCGACCTGGTGCTTCACGTCGGCCCAGGTGACACCGCCGCGCCGGTCGTGACGATCAGCCTCCCCGGCGAGGACTGACCTACACCCGCGGCGGGCCGACGACCGGCCCGCCGCGGACCACCAGAACCAGCCCGGCCCACGAAGGGAACCCCATGACCACCGAGCACCAGACCATGCGCCAGCGCGTGGCCGCGATCAACTGCCACCCTGCCCAGCTCGAGGGCGAGCAGCGCGCCGCCCTCGAGGAGCGCATCCGCCGCCGCCTCACCGGCTACCCCGACCGGTACGTCACCGAGTACGCGAACGGAGACGCTGACTTCGCGCTCTGGCTCGCCCTGGTCGACCTCCGGCTCACGCGCCAAATCTGGCTCACCCACCGCGACATCGCGGACCGCCCCTGGCGCGAGGACTACGACGCAGGCCGCGACCCCATCGACGCCGCCGACGAGGCAGCCGAGGACGAGGCCGGCCAGCTCTTCGACTGAGCCAACCAGCGGGCCGGGCGCCAACCACGCCCGGCCCGCCTTTCCACTGATGTATACATTTACGCGCTCGAGATGTATACTTGAGTTGTTGGAAGGGCACACAACGGCCGGAGACCACCGGCCACCCGACACCAACGCGAAGGAGGGCCCCCGTGGCTCAGAACACCGCCGCCATCCCGTCTCTCGCCCGCGAGGCGTTCGACCGCAGCATCGAGCTCGCCAAGCAGCGCGCCGCGCGCACGGGCGAGAACCTGAACGACCTGCTCGACCGCATGGACCGCGCGGACCACCGGACGCTGTCCGCGACGAACATCCTCGCCAGCGGCGACCACGCCACCCGCGGCACGTGGAAGGGCCGTACAAACTTCGACGTCGTCGGCGGGTTCCTGCGCCCCGTCAGCCCGGAGCAGTGGTCCACCCGGCTCGGGCAGAGGGCCGCTCTGCGCGCGTGACGTGCCCCGGTGGGCCGGAGAGGGAAACCCCCGGCCCACCGGCTGGCCCACCAGACCCCACGCGCGATCAGGAGCGAACCATGCTGACCATCACCCACACCCGCGAGGCAGGAACCCTCATCGACGGCACCGAGCGCGGCGACGGCACCAACGTCGTTCTCAAGGCCCACCGTTGGCGCTGGAGCCGCAACCTCGGCGCGTGGTACGTGCCGCAGTCGCGCGACCGCGCCGCCAAGGTGCGCACGATCGAGGCGACCGCGGCCGCGCTGCGCGAGGCCGGGCACGACGTCGAGGTCCAGATCGACGACACGGCCCGCCCGGCCGCCGTCGTCGAGGCCGACAAGATCGCCCGCCAGGCCGCCCGCGTCGACGCGCTGGCAGCCAAGGCCGAGCGCAAGAAGAGTGCCGCCGCGGCCGCCTACGCGCGGCACGAGGCCGCCGTCGAGCGGCTGCCCGAGGGCGGGGAGCCGATCAAGATCGGCCACCACTCCGAGAAGCGCCACCGCCGCGACACCGAACGCGCCTGGTCCACGCTCGGAACCGCTGTCCAGGCCCAGCGCGACGCCGACGCCGCCCAGGATGCCGCGGCGACCGCCACGGCGACGACCGGTGCCCGGTACAGCCCGGTGACCGTCGGAAACCGGATCGACCGGCTGGCCGCCCAGATCCGCAAGAACGAGCGCGAGCTCGTCGCGCCTGTCTACGACCCCGACACTGGCTATCGGCCCGCGACCGAGCGCGAGCAGGCCCGTCGCCGACGTCGCCTCGAGCCGGCGATCGCCGAGGCCCGCGACAACCTTGCGCACTGGGAGGGTGTGCGCGCGCAGCAGATCGCGGACGGCGCCGTCACCGACTACGGGCCGCACAACGTCGCCAAGGGCGACGAAGTCAAGATCGGCCATTGGTGGCGCCGCGTCGCCCGCGTCAACGCCAAGTCCGTCAGCGTCGAGACCGACTACTCCTGGACCGACCGCGCCCCGTGGCACGAGGTCGCCGACCACCGCGCAGCCCAGACCGCGTGACCAGCAGCCAGGGCGGGCCACGACCGGCCCGCCCTGGCCCAGCCCGCACCGACACGAGGAGACCCGCCATGACGACCGCCACCGCACCCCGAACCCGTAGGCTCACCCCTACCCGCCGCGCCGCCGTGAGGGACTTGCCGCCCCCCACACCCCCCGCCTCCGGCACGGCGCACGACCGCCTGCAACCCCGAGGTGCCCCACCCATGACGACCCGCCGCGTCGACGCCCTGCCCGACGAGCACGCCGGACCGATCCTCGACCTGCTGGACCGAGTGCGCGCCGCCGCGACGCCGCCTGCCGGCGATGGGGGAGCGTGGGCCGCGGCCGAGGCCGGACAGGTCCGCGTGCGCACCGGGTACAAGGCCGCGCGGCGGACGCTATCCGCCGGCCAGTGCGCCGCGCACACCCTGCGTCTGCTCGCCCTGGCCCAGCCCGTGGCCGACCGTGAGCCGTGGACCGACGCCCTGGCCCACGCGGGCGATGCGATCGGCTCATGGGACTGGGACGTGCGCATGCAAGGTGCCCTCGACCTGCGCCGCACGTTCAAGGACCTGCCCGACCCGCTGCCGGCGAGCGTGCGCCCGGCCCGGCTCGTAGCCGCCTGGCTCACCCACGCCAGCGGCACCGGACTCGTGCCCGTCACCGCCCGCCTCGCCGCACACGTCCTCGAGCTCGAGCCCGCCGACGACGTCCTCGCCGCAGCCTGGTACGCCACCCACGGCGACCGGCTCCTGGCCGAACTCACCGCCAACGGCACACCCACCAGCGGCGCCGCCGACGTCGACGAGGCACACCAGCGCGCGCTGCTGCGCACCGCCGTCCGAGGCCTCTACCGCGCCCAGCTGCACACGAAGGTCGACCTCGCCGCACGAGCAGGCATCACTCGCCGCACCCTCGATGCGTGGATCGCGTGACGGCTCGGGTCGCCCGACAGGTACCGCCGGGTACGGTGACGCGGCGATCCAAGGGCGTAGGAGCGCTGCTCGCGGCGGTGGTGGTCGGGCTGGTCGTCACTGGCTGCGGGACGAGCGAAGACGACGAACGCTTCCTCGCATTCGTGGACGAGGCTCTAGGCCAGAACTCAGACATCGAGTTCCCGCGAGACGACCTCCTCGCTGCAGGCCATGGCGTGTGCGCCAAGGTCAGCGACGACGATCTGGCGCTGTCTGAGGCGACCGATCACGTCGCCGAGACGCTGGACACCGATGACTTCACCGCTCAGGTGCTGGCCCTTGGCGCTGCGCAGGTCTACTGCCCGCAGAAGGTTCCGCGTGACCTGCTCTACCCGTCTGACTCCTGAACCCGAGCACGCTGGAAGCTGACTCTGGTCACCCCTGCCGACGCGGCCGCCCCGCGCCCCGGCGACGGTCCTCGATGCCCTCGAGCGATTCCGCGGTCCACACCGGGCCGCCGTTGAGCTCGCCGGCCGGATCGGGTAGCCAGTCGACCCCGCGGTGCCGGGCCGTGCGCAACGACACCGGCGAGACGCCGAGCCGCTGAGCCAGGCGCGCACTGTCGTACAGCCCGCGCGGCCCAGGTCCCGGATCACGCGGCCCACCGGGCTCAGATTCCTTGCTCACTTAACTCACGCTAACAGAACCAAGGCGTTCTGTTTCTGCTAAACTAGAACGCCGGCGTTCGGATATTGGAGGCATGATGAACCACCCTTGTGGACCCCTCGCTCTCGCCGGTTCGGTGATCCGGCCCTCCCGGGCCACCTCTGAGCCGACGGCGGCTCAGCAGGCGGCCGATACCTACGAGTCGTTCCCGCGCTGGCCCGTCGTACTCCTTGCCGCTGGTGCGTTCGTCGCGATCTGGGGCGGGTGGGTGGACCTGGGCCAGATGTCCGGCTTCGGGCCGGTGAATCTCCTCCCCGGGATCATGGACCTGACCGTGAACCTCGCGATCACACTGCCGCTGGGCATGGAGGTCTACTCCGCGTTCGCCCTGGGCGTCTGGCTCACGCACCGCAACATCCGACCCGCCGCGCGCACGTTCGCGGGCTGGTCGGTCCTGGCCTCCCTCATGATCGGAGCCGCGGGGCAGATCACCTACCACCTGCTCCACGCTGCAGGCATCGAGCGCGCGCCGTGGCAGGTCGTTGTCGGCGTCGCGTGCGTGCCTGTCGCCGTCGTGGGCATGGGCGCCGCGCTCGCCCACCTGCTCGGTGTGCGCCGGGCTCGTCCGGGCGTCGCCGTCGAGACGAATGGACCGGTGGCCAGCCCAGCCGCGGCCGCGCCGCTCATCGAGACCGATGCGACGCCCGAAGAGGTCACCTCACCGGCCCAGGCGGCCGCCGAGCCCGTCGAGGTTGAGCCGGACGCTGAGCCCGCCGAGGTCGTCGAGGTCACGGCGGTCGTGGCCGAGCCGGACAACATGAGTCCGGAACTCGTCCAGCCGAGTGCCGACCTGGACCCACGCACCATGCCCGTCGACCAGCGCGACGCCCTGATCCTCCAGCTCGCACGCGAGGCACGTTCCGAACGGGACCTCGCCCAGCGCGTGCCGTGGTCGCGCTCCACCGTGAACCGAGTGCTGCGAAAGCACGACGTCGTGCTGAACCCTGCGCCGAACCAGGCACTGATCGAGCGGCACAACGAGCCGAGCGAGGCCGCTCTAGCGTGACCACGGATGTCACACCTCGCAGCTACCGTCACAATGCCCGATCTCGCGGCCAAGGGGGAAATGGACTGATGAGGACAACACTTCGCGCACGGTGGCACTACCGCCTCGGCGGTTGGCTCTGTCGCGTACGCGGGGCGCATCACCTCGCGCTCGTCGAGCACCACGAGCTCGTTGTAGGCCAGGGCGAGCGAATCGAACGGCGACCGTTTTGCAGCGTGTGCTGGCGCATGCCAGCGGACTGACGTGCCTTCGTCGGTGGCCGACAACGAAGCGCCGGGCACGACCTGGCGCAGCCCTGCGGGCAGCGGCTGTCGAGCGTTCTGAGTCTTCGGTCCGTCCCTGGCTCCGACTGTGGCCGGCCGTCCCAGGGCGCAAGTCGGCTCCGCTGCGCTACGGCCCGCCCGTGTGGTAACTCCCCGGCTGAACTCGCTGCGCTCGTTGAGCCCGCCGAGGAGTTTCCACACGCACGGGCAGCCCGACTCGCTCGCGTTGCTCGCGCCCTGCGGGTGCGTCCTGGGACGGCTACCGGCCAAACGCTCCGCTTGCAGGGACGGTCCGAAAAACGACGTGGGGGAGGCATCATGACCAGCCAGCAGGACAAGGTCACCGTGTACAGCAAGCCGGCGTGCGTCCAGTGCGACGCGACCTACCGGGCGCTCGACAGGAAGGGGATCGAGTACACCGTGGTGGACATCTCCGACGACGTCGACGCGCTCGAGCGGGTGCGCGCGCTGGGGTACCTCCAGGCGCCGGTCGTCGTCGCGGGCGAGGAGTCATGGGCCGGCTTCAGGCCCGACCGGATCACCGCCCTCGCGGCCCGCCAGGAGGCCTGAGATGACCGTCGAGCTCACCCGTGAGCGGGTCGTGGCGATCAACGCGGCGGCGTGGGAGTTCTGGCGCTTCCACGCGAACAGCGCGGACGACTGGACGAGGGGTTACCTCGCCCGGCGCGGGCTGCGCGGCTTGCAGGCCGGGTACGCGCCCGAGGGCTGGGCCCGGCTTGTGGGGCGTATGCGCGGCCGTGGGTACGGCGCGGACGAGCTCGTGGCCGCCGGCCTCGCGTTCCGCACCGAGGGTGGGGGAGTGGGGGACGTGTTCCGTGACCGCCTGGTCCTGCCCTACCGCGACGAGACGGGCGCGATCGTCGGGTTCACCGCGCGCCGCAACCCCGCAACCGACGACGTCGACGACGCCCCGGCGAAGTACCTCAACACCACGACGACGCTCGCGTTCGACAAGTCCCGGGACCTGTACGGCATCGACCCGGCCGCGGTGCGCCGCATCCAGGCCGGCGCGCGGGTCGTTTTCGTCGAGGGAGCCCTGGACGTCGAGGCCATCCGCCGCACCGGGTCGCCCGTCGTGCCGCTGTCAGGTTGCGGCACCGCGCTCACCGCGACCCACCTCGAGCGCGTGCGCGCGATCCACGCCGACGCGGCCGCCTTAGCGGTGTTCGCGTTCGACGCCGACCCTGCCGGCCAGGCGGCCGCCGTGCGCGCATGGGACCTGCTCACCGACGACGAAGCCGGCACCGCCGGCGCCCTGGTCCTGCCCGACGGGACCGACCCCGCCCAGCTCATCCAGGACGGTCACGGCCAGGCCCTCGTCGAGCGCCTGGCCCAGCCCCAGAGCCTGGTGTCCGTCGTGGTCGACGTCGTCCTGTCGCGCCATGACCTGACGACCGTCGAGGGCCGTGTGAATGCCGTGCGGGCTGCGGCCGCGCTCGTCGCGCGTATCCCGGACGTGCCGCTGTCGCGCGTCGGGACGCAGCTGCACGCCCGACTGGCCCCGCACACCGACCTCGGGGTGATCGCCGGCGAGCTCGCGATCGCCGCGGCCGCCGCGCGCGGCACCACCTGAGCTGGCATCTGGGCCCGGCTAGGTTGGCATGCGCCAGGACCGGGAGGAAGAGCATGCCGATCAGCGACGAGGAGCGCGCCCAGCGCGCCGACGATGCCCAGCGCATCCGACACAGCACCCAGCTCGAGGGCGGACGCACCAGCGACGCCGCCCGCGCGATCCAGGACAAGTACGTCCGCGGCGAGATCGACGCCGAGGAACTGATGCGACAGACGATCGCGCTCGACAGCGACCAGGACGGAGCCAGCCCTTGACCGAACGCCCCTGGGAGAGCGGCGACGAGCGCGCCCGCTGGGACGGGTACCTACTCGCCGACGGGCGCACCCCGCGCAACCGCGTCGGCGCCACCACACCCGAGATGCTGCGCGAGCGCGAGGACCGGCGCGTCGAGGCCCGGGCGCTGACCCTGCGCGAGCACGGGCTACCCGCGACCTACGACCTCGCCGGGCTGCGGGCGATCCACCGGCACCTGTTCCAGGACGTGTACGACTGGGCCGGGGACGTGCGCACGGTGTCGATCCGCAAGAGCCGAGACGGCTGGTTCGCGCCGCTGGACCGGATCGAGGACGCGATGGACGTCGTCGCGACCTACCTGCGCGACACCGACAACCTGCGCACCCTCGACCCGAGCGCCGTGCCGGGCGCGCTCGCCAGCGTCTACGACGTCGTCAACCAGACCCACCCCTTCCGGGAGGGCAACGGGCGCGTCCAGCGCGAGTTCATCACCGCCCTGGCCCGCGAGTCCGGCCACCGCCTGGACTGGACCAAGGTGACGCTCGGCCAGCCCGGATACGAGTCCGAGAACGACCAGGCCTCCCGCCTGGCCCGCACGGGAGACCGCGGCCCGCTGCGCGCCATGTTCGTGCGCATCACCACCAAGGCCGGCGCGATCGACGACCACGTGAACGATGCCCTGCGCGTGGTCGCCGCCTCCCGACCGCCGTCCACCGCCCGGCCGTCCGCCACCGGACCGGCCGTGGCGCGCGTCAGCCGGGCTGCACCTGGCGCACCCGGCAGGGACTACGGCAGATGAACCCGCGCCGCGGCCTCGCCGTCCTGGCCGTCGTCGTCGTCGCCGCGTGCAGCTCGCCGCGGGCCGAGGCCACGGTCGAGGTCGGGGGAGAGGCGTTCGCCGTGGAGCTCGCGGACACCGCCAACGAGCAGAAGGAGGGTCTGGCCGGCCGCGAGGAGATCCCAGCCGGTACCGGGATGCTGTTCCCGTTCGCAGAGCGCGCCGAGCACCAGATGTGGATGGCCGGCATGCAAGTCCCGATCGACGTCGCCTGGATCGACGGCGACCGCGTGATCGGCGTCGCGACGCTCGACCCGTGCACCGAGGTCGATCAGACGACCTGCCCACGGTCGACCGCACCGGGCCCAGTGACCGCGCTGCTCGAGGTACCAGCCGGAGCCCTGGCCGACGTCGCCGCCGGCGACGTGGTGACGCTGCGCGAGCCCTGATGAACCACGCGGTATAAGATGTCTAATGAATGGAGGTGGTGAGCATGTCGACCATCGATCAGCCCACGGTGGAGGAGCTGCGCCGGCTGCGTAGCCGGCGCTCGGTCACCGAGCTGTCCTACCAGCGGACGTTGCGCGCGCTGGCGACGACGATGACGCAGAGCGAGCTCGCCGCCGAGCTGCACGTGACGCAGTCCGCGGTGAGCCAGGCGCTCAAGACCGCGCGGGCCGTGGACGACGTCCGGCCCGGGTTCTCCGGGGCGAGCCCGTACGAGATCGCCCAGCGGTACGCCGCGGGGGAGCTCGACCGCGACCGCGCGCTGGAGGAGCTCGTACGCTGGCCGTACGACCCGATCGCGCGCAGCGACGGGTACGACGCCCTGGTCGTCGACGCGCGCGGGACGCACACGCTCGAGGAGGTCGTGCGCGCCTACCGCGAGGGCCTGATCGACCAGGACATGTATGTCGCGGTGGGCCAGGCGCACCAGACGAACTAGGCTCCCAGGCCGTGACGACGGCCGCCGAAGTTGACCGCCATGCTCAGACTGTCCGGGCCTTGTCGGCACCTGGCGCGCCGCTGTCGCGCGAGAGCCCGCACGCCACGATCGCGAACCCGGCCTGGTTCTTCACCCCCGGGATGCCGACCCCGATGCGCGAGGAGCTGCACCAGCAGATCCTCGGTCGCTTACGCGCCACGATGGAGAACGAGGTCGCGCACGACAAGCGCGCGATCGTGCTCGCCGGGCCGCCCGGCGCCGGCAAGTCGCGCATCCTGGGAGAGCTGATCGGGAAGCCCGGCAGCGAAAGCCGGCGCCGGTGGCTCGAGGTCGACCCCGACGACATCAAGACCCAGCTCCTGGACGCTGCCACGGCCGACGGGTCCTACGAGACGTTCATCAAGCCGCCCGCGGTGCGCGAGCTCGAGGCCCAGGGGGAGCGGTTCTTCCCGCTCGACTTCGCCGCCCTCGTGCACGAAGAGTCCTCCGCGCTGGCCAAGATCGTGCGCGAGGAAGCGATCCGCGCCGGCGCCAACGTCGTCATCGACTCCGTCCTGTCCAAGCCGGACGCCGCCGTCGAACTCGGGCACCAGCTCGAGCGCGCCGGCTACCGCGTCGACGTCGTCGACGTCGAGGTGCCCTACGACGTCTCGGCCGCCAGGATCGCCCAACGCTGGCGCGACGACTACACCCTGGCGCTCCGGGGAGACCCCGAGCATCGCCACGGCGGTCGGTGGGTCCCCGAGGACTACGCGCGCAGCGTGTACGCGGGGGAGGGGTCCCGCGCCATCTCCCAGGAGTCTGCCGAGCTCGTTGCGCAGGAGTGCAGCAACATCGCGAGCTTCCGTCGTTACTGGACACCCGCGAGCGACCGCCCGCGCGTCACCGAGGTGGACCAGGTGAGCGGTCCGAACGGCTCCCTGGTCGACCGTCAGGCGGCGGACGCGGCTCGACGTGCGCGTGCGAGCTTCCCGACGCCTCAGGCGTGTCCCGTGTCCTCCATCACTCGACCGGTCGGCCCCCCAGGGCTTGAGCGTTGAGGGCAAGTTTGAGCGTTTGACGTTCGGAATAAGGTTGAGCGATGGCGTCAGTGGAGCGACAGGTTCGGAGCGCGGACACCGTCATCTGCCAGAACATCGCCAGTTCACCTGGTGACCGTGGCTTCCTCTCCCAGAACGTGCTCGCCCAACTTCGGAACCTCGTCGAAGGGCTCATCGTCTGGGCACACCTCAACGATGGTTCCGCCGAGTTCCACTACAACCAGGTCGGACCTGCGTTGGACGCCGTCAAGGCGGTGTCGAAGTTCCGCGTGCTGAGTAGGTTCCACGGCATGCTGCAGGCCAGCGCCTCGCACTACACGCTGGATCGCGACCCATCAGAGCGGCTAATGCTCAAGTACTTCGAGTACCTGCTACGCACCCGCGATCTCGCTCTGAGGGAGTTCGGCATCGCGATCCTCGGCAACCTCGAGGACTTTCCCGTGGATCTCGACCCGTCACTTCGCGAGTACCACGAGAAGATCGCCGCGCGGATCGAGGCGGCGCGAGTGACACCGACGGAGCCCCGTCGCGAGCGCTACTACGTCCACAGTTCGCGCCCCTTCTTCGTCGACGGTCGGATCTACTACGAGGTGACCTTCTCGCCGGCCCACAACTGGACAAGCAAGTTCGACCGGACGATCGCGTTCACCGACATCGACCTGACCGACAAGTACGCGGCCTACCTGGATCTGTCGAGCGAGTCGATCACGGTGCTCGGCCAGACCATGCCGATCCTGATCATCCGCACATGGGAGGTATCGATCCGACCGTGCGAGTTCGACAACTTCGCACTGTTCTTCAACCGCATCTCAAAGGTGCGGTCGAGCCACGGCGAGTATCGCAGGCTGATGGAGTACCTCACCAGGACCCGCTCGAGCCTCCTGGACCTCGTCGACATGACCGACGAGAGCTACGCGCGGATCCGTAACTGGGCGCTGTCAAGTTCACGACAGACGGCGCAGATCTTCCCGACGCTCGATGAGGCTCGCAGGCACATCCCTGCCAACCGCCCGGGTTCGCGCATCCTGCGGTACCTGCTGCTCCAGATGCGCAATCGGGTGATCAAGGGGCAGTACGACTCCACCCCGAACCGCTGGTTGTCGGACTTGTGTCTGACGTCGATGAGCCGTCCGTTCGACACGATGCCGTTCTGCACGTCGCCGAGGGGTCACGTGCCACACTTCGGGGACCTCGCAGAGAGCCTCGACATCTCTGGTCGGGAGCACGAACTCCTGGCGCGGCGCGTCAGGAACGGCGTCGAGCAGCACGGTGCGATCTATACACCGGTCGCGGAACTCGAGGACCTCGGCGACATCGATGCCCTGATCGCGCGCCACAACCGCCTGCTCCCGCAGACCGACCGGCACGCGCCCCGCAAACTCAAGCACGAGAACGGTCACGTCTTCATCGTCGGCTACGAGGACGACACCGTCGCGATTATCGAGAAGCTGCAGGAGACCGCTGTTGAGGGCCTCGACGGACATGCGGATGACGTGCAGCGATGGCTGGACGCGAACCCGAGAGTGATCGACGACCCCTCGAAGGCGGAGGCTCTGAAGGCGCTCTTCGAAGAGTCGAAGGTCGCGCTCATCGTCGGCGCCGCCGGCACGGGCAAGTCCACGATGGTGAACCACATCGCCAACTACTTCGTGGACCAGAGCAAGCTCTTCCTTGCGCACACCAACCCCGCGGTCGACAACCTGAAGCGGCGAGTGGACGCTCCGAACAGCTTCTTCAGCACCATCACCAGTCACATCAAGAGCAGCGAGGACTTCGGTTCGAGCTATGACGTGCTGGTCATCGACGAGTGCAGCACCGTCGACAACGGAAGCCTGCTGAAGGTGCTCAGCTCCACGACGTTCGAGCTCCTCGTGCTCGTCGGCGACGTCTACCAGATCGAGTCGATCCAGTTCGGCAACTGGTTCAACCTCGCTCGCTCCTACGTCCCGGAGGGGGCTACCTTCGAACTCACTAGGCCGTTCCGGACCGACGACGAAGCCCTGCTCACGCTGTGGGACAGGGTGCGCAGCCTCGACGACCGCATCGAGGAGTCGCTCTCAAAGAACAACTACTCAATGGTGCTAGGGGAGGAGCTCTTCAAGCGCGAGAGCGAGGACGAGATCGTCCTCTGCCTGAACTACGACGGGCTCTACGGCATCAACAACGTGAACCGGTTCCTCCAGGCGAGCAACCCCAGCCGTGCTGTGAGCTGGGGTGAGTCGACCTTCAAGATCGGCGACCCCGTGCTGTTCAACGAGGCTGAGCGGTTCCGGCCCGTGATCTTCAACAACATGAAGGGCACGATCACCGCAATCGACCGGCAGCCCGGCAGGATCACCTTCGACGTCGACCTCCACCGGGAGATCGACCTTGGCGCCGTGGCAAGGACCGAGCTCCGCTGGGTCGAAGGGTCGGTCGTCCAGTTCGATGTCTTCGAGCGCCCGAGCAGTGACGACGATGATGACGAGCTCAACACGCTGATCCCGTTCCAGATCGCCTACGCCGTGTCGATCCACAAGGCCCAGGGCCTCGAGTACGACTCCGTCAAGGTCGTCATCACGGACGCCAACGAGGAGCGGATCTCCCACAGCATTTTCTACACGGCGATCACGCGCGCACGGAAGCGGCTCGGCATCTTCTGGACGCCAGAGACGCAGAAGCGGATCCTCAGTAGGCTCGTCGTGCGCGAGAACACGAAAGACGAGGCCCTGCTGAAGGCGCGCCGCGGAGTGTCGCCAGTGGCCCGCAGACCCAAGCGTGCGAGGGTTCGGCCCCCCGCGTAGATGCCGGTAGCGGTCGTCGGCGCCGGGTACTCGCCTACGCCCGCAGATCGTAGGAGGGCAGCCCGTACGAGAGGCGCGAGTTGTGCACCGTCGGGTACAGCTTCTGCCCACGGAGGTCGAACGCCGGGAGCCCGTATTGGTCCGCCGCATTGTGAACGGTCGGATAGACCTTGCCGCCGCGGATCTCGTAGGCAGGCAGCCCGTACGTGTCACGCCCGTTGTGAACGGTGGGGTACAGCTTCTGCCCGCGCACGTCGTACGCAGGCAGGCCGTACGAGTCATGGGAGTTGTGGACTGTCGGATAGACCTTCATGCGGGCTTCCTCTCGTCGGAGCCCGGGCAGGGCCTCCACCGGCATCATCATCACGGCTGCCTCTGACACTCGACGTTGACTGCATCAGGATGGTGGGCCCGCCAAGGCGGTGACTGTCAGAGCGCCTGATGTCGCGTCGACGCGTCCTCTACTTCTGGTCTGTGCGCTCTGCGGCGGCTCCGCCTTTGAAGATGGCGGTGAGTTCGTCAGCGCGGGGGAGTGCGGCCTGTTCGTCGGGGGGCAGGCTGTCGTAGGTGTAGTTGGCCACGGCGAGTGGTGCGGGTGCGCCGGCGAGGGCGTAACGGACGATGGCTTCGTTCCGGCCGGCGACGAGGAGGATGCCGACGGTGTGGGCGTGGCGGTCGGGCTTGCGCAGGCGGTCGTCGACGAGGGCGACGTAGGTGCCGAGCTGGCCAACGTGTGCTGAGTCGAACTGGCCGATCTTGAGTTCGACCACGACGTAGCGCAGTTGGTCGACGTGGAAGAGGAGCAGGTCGATGACGAGTTCGTCGCCGTTGACGGTGAAGCGGACCTGGCGGCCGACGAAGGCCATGCCGTGCCCGAACTCGAGCAGGGTGTCCTGCAACTTGTCCATCAGGGCTTGTTCCATCTCGCGTTCGTGGACGCGACCGGTCAGGCCGAGGTGGTCGAAGACGTAGGGGTCGCGCACGAGCTGCTGGGCGAGCTCGGAGTCGGCCGGGGTCAGGTGCGTGGTGAAGTTCGTGGGTGCGGCGCCGATGCGCTGGTGAAGGTGGGAGGCGATCTGGTTCTCGAGCACGGCGCGGGACCAGCCGTGCTCGGCGGCCTGGGCGGCGTACCAGTCACGGTGGGCCGGGTCGTCGAGGCGGGTGAGTAAGACGGTGACGTGGCCCCAGGGCAGTTGTGCAACAGCTTGTTGCACGAACGCGTCCTCGTCGGGCCAGGCCTGGGCGACGGCGCGCATGTAGAGCAGGTTGCGGCGCGACCAACCGCGCTGGTCGGGGAACTCCGCGCGCAGGTCGGTGGCGAGCTGGTCGACGACCTTTGCGCCCCATCCCGCGGCCTGCTGGCGGTCGAGGATGTCGCGCCCGATGGACCAGTACAGCCGCAGGAGCTCGGTGTTCGCGGCCCGGGCAGCGCGCACCTGGCTCGTGCGGACCCGGTCCTTGAGGCGCTCGAGCAGCTCGGCGTATCCGGCCGGCGTGACGTCGCTGGAGCTCACGGCATCATTCTCACAGAGCCCAAACTGCGGCGCGGGACCCGGGCGCGCGTGTGACCCGTCTGGCCACTGCCGAATCAAGGGCGATTGAGCCGAGCGGCGCGGTCGTGGCACCAGGGACGCAGCCCGTCTCGCGGTTGGATCTACACGGGGCTCCGCGGTTAGGTCGGAGGGCGACAGAGACTGGGGAAGCACTTTGCGTCTCAGTCGTTGGTGCTCGCTTGTCCTGGCAGGGTCAGCTTTTCCGGCTTCAGGAGACCTTGGTGCCAGGTGGTGAGGGTCGCGACAGTCTCGGCGAGGACGATGGTCACATCCTCAAGGTTCTCGAGGTGATGCCGGGACCAGCGCTCTCTCTCGACACGCTCCATGCGACTGCTTATCTCGTCCAGCCGGTCAAGGAGCCCAAAGGCAGACTCGGGGATGGGCCTTCAGCTCGGTCGCAGAGAAGTCGGTGACCGCATCGACGAGGGCGAGGAGCTCCTCGTTCGCGTGGCGGAAGCGTGCGAGGCCGAGCCGATTGCGCAGTGCTGTGGCGGCGCGCACGATCGCCGCGACGCCGTTGGCGGTTCTCAGCTCTCGTGCGTCGCGCCGCTCAACACGGCGTGTGTGGGCCACCAGGAGGACTGGTCCCCATACGCCGACCAAGGCGGCCCCTACGCCGCCGCAGAGCGCTACCCAGACTGCTTCCGTCACGATGGGTGAAAGTAGCGACCGCCACCGACATGGTGGGGGCCGCGTGCGCCCTCGGGCGCGCCGCCGTTGCCCACAGAGATGCGAACGCATACCGTGAAAACGGTGGGTGCTTGCTGCCTGCCCTGAGGAGACCAGAGGATCAGGCCTTCGGAGTTCTTGTGACTACGCGCTGACACAGGCTCCACAGGCGACCTCGTACGGCGTGTCGCACCGTTGCTGGCCGATCTTCACATGTAATGTCACAGTCAGTGGGGGAGACGTGTGCCCCGGACTAGAAAGCCCCGAGATAGCCTCGGGGCTTTTCTGTTGCTATCACAGGGCAACCGGCGCGCCGCCCCGGAACACTCAGGCAGTTATCGTGACAGTGTCACACTTAAGGGTGGCACTTCTGCGTGTGTATGAACTCGCGCGAGAACTCGGCGTCGGCGCCGACCAGGTCCTGGCCGAGGCGCGGAAACTTGGCCCGTCGCCTCGATCGGCATCGTCAGCTCTCGAGCCCAACGTCGTTCGGCAGGTACGCGACGTCCTTGGCGCAGCGACGATCCCTCCGGCGCTGGATCGCCGCACCCGGAACCCCTTCGCAGCTCCTCCCGGGGCTCAACCTCGAGCCAGGCCGTCTAGGGCGGTGGTCGACCACGACGACCTGTGGCCTCCAGAACCGTTCCAGGACGAGGAACTCACCGCGCAGCAAGCGGCCTATGAACTGGGTGTGTCGGCTGCCGCCGTGCGCCAGTGGGTCCATCGCGGATACCTCAAGGCCGTTGGGACGCGTGGTCGGGCACACGTGTACCGACGAGGCGACCTCTCGGAAGCGCAGCGCGAAGCAGGGCGGCGGACGCGGCGAACCCCCGCGCCCTTCCTCGTCCGACCCGCGCTGATGCGACGCCGGGTCTCGACTGCTGAGGCGGCGGACCTCGCTGGCGTCCTGCCATCGACGATCCGAGCATGGGTCCACCGTGGCTTGCTCCGCCCGCTCGACACCCCCGGGCGAACGCACCGCTTCGACCCCCTGCATGTCCTGCGCGTCGCGCGCCGACACCATCACCGACGACGGGACTGACAAGCCCAGCTACTTCCGATCCGGCTTCTCGCGCCCGGCCAGAGTGCCGGGCGTTGTCATGTCCAGGCGACGTCATCGACGACCTCGCCGGGAAGCCGACGAACGCTAACCGCGCACTTCGGTGCCACCACAGCTCCGCAGCGACTGCGCTGCGGCCACATCCAGCTTCGGCTGGTACCCACCAGAGAAAGGTCGCGACATGGACCTCATCCCCGCTCTCGCGGCGATCCTGTCTGCGGCTACCGCTCTGCTTCACGCGGCCACGCTCCTCGTGACCCGCCTGTTGCCCCTGGTCTCGGACCGCGCGAACGAGCGCGCCGTCCGACTCGCCAAGGCGCAGCGACCGCAGAGCAAGTAGCGAAACGCACCTTGACTGATGGGTAGGGAGAAGTCTGCCCAAAATCAGGCCGATAAGTTACCTTATGTCACCTAAACCCCTCTTGACCCATTTCCAGGCTAGGGCTCGGCGGCACCGCCGGGTCGGCCCCGCGCCAGCGGAACCGGTCCACGACGGCGCTGACGGGCGGCACTCGCACCAGCACGGCGAAGACGGCGAAGCCGACCACCCCACCGGCGACGTTGGACAGGATGTCGTTCACGTCGGCGATGTGCCCACCCCCGAGCAGGTGAGCCGTCGCGTACTGCGTGACCTCGATCGCCAGGCTCACGACGGCGGAGACCACCACGACGGTCCCCCACCCGGCTCGGGCGACGAGCAGCGGAACGAGCACTCCGACCGGGGCGAACACCAGCATGTTCATGGCCGCGTCCGCGACCTCGTAGTCCGTGAACGGCACCAGGGCGAGGTAGTTGCTCCACGGCGCGGTTCCGGTGGGCTTGTCCGTGTAGATCGGGAAGACCGTGTTGGCCAGAACGCCGGCGACGTAGACGCACAGCACGACGGCGACCGCCCCGCGCAGTGCGGTGAGCCGCCGATTGCGGCGCAGGGACCACAGCATCAGCGCGAGTACCGCGGTGGCGACCGGGATGACGACCGGGAGCACAGGGACTTGGTGGAACACGGACGGCCTGCTCTTTCTTCGACGCTCGTTCGTCGCCAGCTGCCGCCGGCGACGCCACGCCACAGTGCCAGGAGTCCGCGGCCGGGGCATCCATCCGTGGTCGGACCTGGTGTGCCTTCTCGACCAGGACGTTGCTCGTGGCGGCGAGCAGGGCGTAGAGAGCCAGAGCGGCCAGACTGGTGGGCCTGCCTTCAGCAGCGAGCTCGATGGGTACGTGGCGTGCGCATGTGCGCAGCAACGCCTGCCTCGTCACGAGGATCCTCACCGCGCCCGCTGTGCCGGCGCCCCCGTCCGGAACACAGCCCGTCGTATCGCGTGGCCAATGCCGCCCGAGCGTGGTTGTCGGATTGGTCAGGGATGCAGGTAGACGGAGATGTGGGCCTCGATCGCGCGTTCGGCTCGCTCGGGGTCACCGGACCGTAGTGCGGCGAGCAGGTGGCGGTGCTGCTCGACCACCGTCTGCGGGTCATCGTGATGCGGTGCGTCGCGGACGAAGTAGACCCGGACCCGCGGCTGGATGAGGCGCCAGATCTGCAGGGACTGCGTGTGGCTCGCCGCGGCGATCACCGACTCATGGAAGGCGAGGTCGAGATCGGCGAGCCTGCGGGCGTCGAGCGGGTCCACGGCCTGCTCCATGGCTGACACGTTCAGCTGCAGGGCGTCCAGCAGCTCGTCGTCCTGCGCGATCGCGGCGGACCGGAACGCGACCTTCTCGATGACCGTGCGGACCGGGACCAGGATCTGGGCGATCTCCTCCTGGGAGATGTCGACGACGACTGCGCCGCGGTACGGGTGGGCGACCACCAGGCCCTCCTGCTCGAGGACCATGATGGCCTCGCGGACGGGGCCGCGGCTGATGCCGTAGGCGGCGGAGAGGTCGCGCTCGACGAGACGGTCCCCTGCAGCGAGGTCGCCGGAGGCGATGCGCTCGCGCAGGTGGCGCAGCACCCAGTCGCGCCGCGACTCGGGCGGTGTTGCGGGCAGGGCGGGCACGGCGACGATCCCCTATCACTCGGAACGGCTGCATCCTATCCGATGGGCGATGGTTGACCATCTGCCATTCATCGTCCTAGAGTCGCCGACCACAGCACCTAAGGAGAGGTAGAGCAATGGCGCTTCCTGCAGACGTTCGCGGCCCCGGCGGCCGCACGGACGGCGACCCCGCGGTGGCCGCCGGGGCACGGCACGGGAAGGTCCCGGGGAAGGTCACCGCGGCGGCGGTGCTCGGGACCGTCCTGGAGTGGTACGACTTCGCGATCTACGCCGCGATGGCCGCGGTGATCGGTCGCCTGTTCTTCCCGTCCGACGATCCGACCGTCTCGCTCCTCGTCACCCTGGCGTCATACGCCGTCGGGTTCGTCTGTCGGCCGATCGGGGCGATCGTCCTCGGCCGCCTCGGCGACCGCGCGGGCCGGCGCAGCATGCTCGCGATCACGATGGTGATCGTCGGGCTCTCGAGCCTCCTCATCGGCCTGCTTCCCACGTATGCCGCCGTGGGTGCGCTGGCACCCACCCTCCTCGTGGCGCTGCGGATGATCCAGGGCCTCGCGGTCGGCGCCGAGTGGACAGGTGGCGCCACGTTCCTCATCGAGTACGCGCGCACGGGGCGCCGGGGCCTGTTCTCGGGCATCGTCCAAGCCTCGACCGTGGCGGGGTTCTTGCTGGGGACCGGTGTCGCGACCTTCATGGTGAGGGCGCTGCCCCAGGACGCCGTCGACGCGTGGGGCTGGCGCGTCCCGTTCATCGCCGGCGGCGTCGTCGCGGCGATCGGCCTTTTCGTGCGCCTCAAGCTGGACGAGTCCCCTGCCTACCGGGCGCTGCACGCGTCGCATACGGCAGCTCCGGCCGACCCGCACGCCGCGGCCGTCACGGAGCATGCCCCGGACCGGAGCGCCGCGCCGGGCGAGGGCCCCGGGGGCAACCGGCGGAGCTGGCTGCTCGTCCTCGGGATCGTCTTTGGCGTCACGCTCTACGGCTACACGGCCACCAGCTTCCCGGCGTTCCTCTCCGGGATCGGGGCGCTGCCGCTCGCAGACGCGCTCATGACGAACGCGCTCGCCCTCGTGATCGAGGTCCCCCTCATCGTCGCCGCCGGCGCGCTGTCCGACCGGGTCGGGCGCAAGCCCCTGATGATGACCGCGATGGCGCTGTTCGCCGTCGGCACCTACCCGATCTTCCTGCTCGTCACGAGCGGGACGATCGCCGGAGCGGTCACCGGTCAGGTGCTCTTCGTGACGCTCTTCGCCCTCGTCTCGGGCCCCATGGCGGCGATGTTCGTGGAGCTCTTCCCCACAAGAGTCCGGTCGTCTGCCTTCTCGAGCTCGTACAACATCGGTGTCGCGGTGTTCGGCGGGACCGCCCCGTTCGTGAACACGTTCCTCGCGACCCGGTCCGGCCTCGACGTCGCCCCGGCCTTCTACCTGACGTTCGGGGCACTGGTGTCCCTCGTCTTCCTCAGCCGTGTGGTCGACCGGCACGACGAGGAGCTGCGATGACCGCCGCGACCCGGGCCCCGCTCGACCTCCTGCTCCGCGGGGGCACGGTCATCGACGGCACGGGTAGCCCGGCGCGCAGGGCGGACGTCGGCGTGCGCGGCGACCAGGTCGTCACCGTCGCGACCGGCCTGGAGGCCAACGCGGAGCAGATCCTCGACGTCGCCGGACTCACGGTCGTGCCCGGCTTCATCGATCCCCATAGCCACAGTGACTGGTCAGTGCTCGGCAACCGCGACGCCCAGAGCACCGTCCGGCAGGGCGTGACCACCGAGGTCGTCGGCAACTGCGGCGTCACCTACGCCCCGCTCGCCACGGACGGCGTCTCGGCTGCGCGTGACGCGCTCCGGGGGCACGGGTACGACGGCGACGTCACGTGGCGCAGCTTCGGCGAGCTGCTCGACGTGGTCCACCGTTACGACGGGGCCACGGCACAGAACCTCGCGTGGCTCGTGGGCCACACCGCGCTGCGCGACGCAGCCGGCGTGCGCGGTGAGGGAGCCGACTCCCGAGGCGTCGCAGGCATGACCCGCTACCTCACCGAGGCCATGGAGGCCGGTGCGCTGGGGATGTCGACGGGCCTGGAGTATGGCTCGGGTCGTGACGCGGACACCGCGGAGCTCGTGTCGGTCGCCGCCACGCTCGCGCGCTACGACGGGATCTACGCGAGCCACATCCGCAACCGCGACGTGCACCTGCTCGACGCCGTCGACGAGTTCGCCGAGATCGCGACGAGGAACGGGCTGCGCGCCCAGCTCTCGCACCTCAACGTGCGCCACGACACCGGCGCCCCGGACGGTGCCTGGCACGACGCCGTCGGACGACTGGAGCGACTACGTGAGAGGGGCACCGACGTCCTCGCCGACATGACGCCCTACCCGCACGGGATCGGCCTCGCGACGGGCCTTCTTCCCACCTGGTTCCTCGCGGACGGTCCCGTGCAGGCGGCCGAGTCACTGCGCTCCGGCGCGACGCGCGCGCGGCTGCGCGCCGACTGCGACCGGTACTGGCGGTTCGTCCACAAGGGGCAGTGGGACCGCGTCACCATCGCGACGAGCCCTGCGACCCCCGGCGCGGAAGGCAGGACCGTCACGAGCCTCGCCGAGGAGTCCGGCTGTTCCGAGTGGGACGTGTTCTTCGACATCTTGCAGGCTGCCGGACCGGCGATGGGCTCGGTGCAGCTCCTGGGGCGCCTGTTCACCCCGGAGCACGTCGCCGAAGCAGTCGCCCACCCCCTCTTCGCCCTCGGCGTCGACGGGTTCACGAGCCGTCTCGACGGGCCGCTGTCGCGGCGCACGCGCCACCCGCTGTTCTTCACCGGCCACACCCACTACATCTCCCACCACGTGCTCCGGTCGCGGACCCTCACCCTCGAGGAGGCCGTGCGGAAGCTGACCTCCATGGTCGCGGACCGATTCGGGCTGCAGGACCGGGGTCGCGTCCGCCCTGGCGCGTTCGCCGACCTCGCCGTGCTCGACCTCGACGAGCTGGCCCGCCAGGACACGTTCGCGTACACGGGCACCTACGCGCGCGGCGTCCCCCACGTGGTCGTCAACGGCCGCGTCGTCGTCCGGGACGGCGAGCACCTGGGCACACGGGCGGGCCGCCACCTGCCGCGCCGCTGACCGTCCCGCCGCACCCGACGGGCGCAACCGCACCCCTACGAGAGGACACCCCATGAAGATCACCGCCATCACCGCCGCTGGACTGCGCGGCGCCACGCCCGAAGGAGGCTGGCAGGAAGAGCTGCGTCAGGACGACGTCGTGCACACTCTCGTCGCCGTCCACACCGACGAAGGGGTCGTCGGGGTCGGCAGCGTGTTCACGACCGAGGACCTGGTGCGGGGCGCGCTCGACGTGCTGCGGCCGCTCCTCGTCGGGGCGAACGCGCTCGAGCCGGAGCGCACGAGCGAGCGCCTGCACCGCACGACGTTCTGGATGGGCCGCGGCGGCTCGATCACTCACGCCATCAGCGGCGTCGACACCGCGCTCTGGGACATCCTCGGCCAGGCGACCGGCCAGCCCGTCGGCCGCCTCCTCGGTGGGCGGTACCGCGACCGGGTCCGCCCCTACGCGTCGCTGCTCATGGACCAGCCCGACGCTCTGCGCGACCACCTCACCGCGCTTCGCGCCGAGGGGTGGACCGCGTTCAAGATCGGCTGGGGACCCTTCGGCCGGGTCGACGAGCGGCTCGACGAGCGCATCGTGGCCACGGCGCGCGACGCGATCGGCCCCGACGCGATGCTCATGGTCGACGCGGGCGGCAGCGACAGCGCGTGGAGCCAGGGCTACAAGTGGGCCCTGCGCACCGCACGCATGCTCGACGCGTACGGCGTCGCGTGGTTCGAGGAACCGCTGCCACCGGACGCGATCGAGGACTACACGCACCTGCGACGTCGCTCACCCGTCCCGATCTCGGGCGGCGAGGTGCTCACCCGACGCCAGTCGTTCCAGCCGTGGATCGAGGGTGGCGCCCTGGACATCGTGCAGCCCGACGTCACGAAGGTCGGCGGGACGAGCGAGCTGCGCCGCATCGGCTGGTCCGCGCACGACCACGGCGTCAAGCTCGTGCCCCACGGGTGGAACACCGCCGTCGGGCTCGCCACCGACCTGCAGCTCGCGTCCGCGCTGCCCGACACCGACCTCGTCGAGTACGTCACCGGCTCGCCCTACATCGACGACCTGACGGCCGACGGCTGGACGCTCGACGCCGACGGCATGCTGGCGATCCCCGAGGACCCCGGTCTGGGCATCCAGCTCGACCGCGACCGTCTCGCGCGCTACTGCGACGCCGACGTGCTGCTCGGGAGCCCCGCGTGAGCCCGGGTGCGCTCGTCGTGACGGGCGCGGCGTCCGGGATCGGCCGGGCGGTCGCCGTGGGCGCGGCGCGGGACGGCTGGTTCGTCCACGTGCTCGACCTCGACCACGACGGCGCCGCGACCACCGTCGACCTGGTCCGGGCGGCGGGCGGCGACGGGCGCGTGCACGTGCTCGACGTCACCGACGCGGCCGCCGTCGAGTCGGCGATGAGCGTCGTCGAGGGCGCCGGCCTACCGCTGCGCGGGGTCTTCGCCGGCGCGGGGATCGACATGGGCGGGGCGGCACACGAGCTCGACCCGGGCACCTGGCGCCGCGTGCTCGACGTCAACGTGACGGGCACGTTCCTCGTCGTGCGCGAGGTGCTGCGCACGATGATCGACGGCGACGGCGACGGCGACGGCGGCGGGAGCGTCGTGCTGTGCGGCTCGCCGGCCGCGACGGTCGGCTTCGCGGCCGGGGGCGCGACGGCGTACGGCGCCTCGAAGGGGGCGATCTCGTCCATGGTCCGCACGCTCGCGGTCGACTACGCGCGCCACGGGGTCCGGGTGAACGCGATCGTGCCCGGCCCGACGGAGACCCCGCTCATGTGGGCCAACGTGCCCGCCGACGAGGTGGACGCGACGCGCGCGCAGATCGAGCGCGAGGTCCCGCTGGGCCGGCTCGCGCGGCCCGAGGAGATCGCCGAGCCCGTGCTCTGGCTGCTGTCGGACCGCTCGTCGTACACGACCGGGTCGCTCGTCGGGTGCGACGGCGGCGTCCTCGCCAAGTCGTCGATCAGCGTATGAGCGCGCCGGACGCCCCGGCACGTCGTCCCCGGGTCGGGGCGACGTGCTGGGCGATCGGCGACGGCTGGATCCCGCCGTACGGCACGGGCGAGGACCCGACTCTCGCGAGCCACGAGAGCCTGTGCCTGCTCAACGCCGGTCCCGACGACGCGCGCGTCGAGATCCGGCTCTACTTCGCCGACCGCCCGCCGGCCGGCCCGTACGTCGTGGTGGTGCCCGGCGAGCGCGTGCGCCACGTGACGCTCAACGACCTCGACGACCCCGAGCCCGTGCCCCGCGGCACCGACTACTCGGCCGTCGTCCTCGCGTCGGCGCCCGTCGTCGTCCAGCACACGCGGCTCGACTCGCGACAGGCCGCCAACGCCCTGTTCAGCACGATCGCCCACCCCGTCGACACCTTCCGAGAGGAGCTCCGATGACGCAGACCTCCACCCCGACGACCCTCCGCCGGAGCACGCCGTGAACGCCGCGACGGGCCGCCTCGGCCACGGCGCCCTCACCCCGCTCGTGGTCGCGTCGACCGTCGGGGCGGCGCTGGGCGGGTTCATGTTCGGCTTCGACACGGCCGTGGTCAACGGCGCCGTCGACGCCCTCAAGGCCGAGCTCGGCGTCGGGAGCGCGCTCGTGGGCGTGATCGTCGCGAGCGCGCTCCTCGGCGCGGCGGTGGGCGCCTTCTCCGCGGGCACGATCGCGGACCGCTTCGGACGACGGCGCCTCATGATGGTCGCCGGGACCTTGTTCGTCACCACGTCGGTGCTGTGCGCCGTCGCGCACGACGGCCCGACCCTCGCGCTGTGGCGCTTCCTGGGGGGCGTGGGGGTGGGGATGGCGTCCGTCGTCGCCCCGCTGTACATCGCCGAGATCGCGCCCGCCCGGCTGCGCGGGCGGCTCGCGACGGCGCAGCAGATGTCGATCGTCCTGGGCATCTTCGCCGCGCTCGTCTCGAACGCGTTCCTCGTCCGCGCCGCGGGAGGGGCCGAGGCGGAGCTGGCCCTCGGCCTGCCCGCCTGGCGGTGGATGTTCCTCGTCGCGGTCGTGCCGTCGATGGCGTACGTGGTCGCGGCGGTCCTGCTGCCCGAGTCGCCGCGGTACCTCGTGATGCGCGGCGACCGGGACGGCGCCGCCCGCACGCTGCGGCGCCTCCACCGTGTCCCGGAGGGCGACGCGCTCCTGGGCGTCGCGACCATCGAGGGGACGCTCCACGAGGCGCGGCCGGCGTGGTCCCACCTCTTCTCCGGCCCGGGCCGCCTCAAGCCCATCGTCTGGCTGGGGATCGCGCTCGCCGCGCTCCAGGCACTCGTGGGGATCGACGTCATCTTCTACTACTCGACGTCGCTCTGGGCGCAGGTGGGCTTCGGCGAGCAGCAGGCCTTCTGGCTCTCGGCCCTCACGTCGCTCGTCAACGTCGCGGCGACGGTCGTCGCGATCTTCCTCGTCGACCGCGTGGGGCGGCGTCGCCTGCTGCTCGTGGGGTCGGTGGGCATGACGGTCGCCCTGGCCGTCATGGCGACCGGGTTCGCCCAGGCCCGACAGACCGCCGACGGCGTCGTGTTCGTCGACGCGTGGGGCGTCGTGACCCTGGTCGCGGCGAACGTCTTCGTCGTGGCCTTCGCCGTCTCCTGGGGCCCGGTGATCTGGATCCTCGTCGGGGAGATGTTCCCCAACCTGCTGCGCGCCCGCGCCGCCTCGCTCGCCGCCGCCGCGAACTGGGCGGCGGGCATCGCCGTCAACCTCACGTTCCCTTCGCTCCGGGACCTGTCGCTCCCCGGCAGCTACGCCCTCTACGCGGTGTTCGCGGCCGCGTCGTTCGTGCTCGTGCTCCGCGCGCTGCCCGAGACGGCGAACCGCCCGCTCGAGGAGATGCGGGAGGAGACCGCGCCGGGTGGACTGCAAGCACTTTAAGGATGCTAAAATGATTGCATGATCCAGAACTCCATCACCCCGGAGCAGGCCCGTCGTCAGCTCGGCCACGCGGAGGAGGTCGCCGCCCAGGCCCACCGCGCGACCCGCTGGTACCCCTGGCTCAGCGTCGGGCACGCCGTGGCCACCCTCGCGTACACGATCGCGATCGACGTCCTCGACGCACCGTGGTGGCCCGCCACAACAGTGCTCGTCGTGGTTCTCGCCCTGCTGTGGTCCGCGGTCGCGCGCAACCACCAGGCGGCCCCGCGGCACTGGGCGCGCGACATGGGCATCGCGCTGACCACCTGGGCGGTGCTGTACTTCGTCATGCTCGACCCGGCGCTCCAGCTCGTCGGCGCGGCGTCGCCGGCCTGGTGGGTCCTCGCCGGCGTCGTCGCCGCCTCCCCGTTCGCGGCGTGCGCGTTCGCGAGCGCACGCCGGTGAGCCACCCGCGCAAGGGCCTGGACGCGCTCATCCACTCGCCCGTGCGCTTCTCGATCCTCGCCGCCCTGGCGAACGTCGAGAGCGCGGACTTCCGCTTCCTGGCCGACCTGGTCGAGCTGAGCGACTCGTCCCTGTCCCAGGCCCTCACCGCCCTCTCCGACGCGGGCCTCGTGGAGATCCGCAAGGAGGCCGCCGGGCGCCGGACGCGCACGTGGGTCCGCATCAGCGACCGCGGGCTCGACGCGTTCCGGCAGCACGTGCGCACCCTCGAGCAGATCGCCCGCACCGGCGCGATCGAGCCGCAGCCCGACCCGACCCCGAGAGGCACCGCACCATGACGCCGACGTTCCGTCGAGCCACCGCCGCCGACGTCCCCGCCGCGGCCCGCACCCTCGCCGCCGCGTTCCACGACTACCCCTGGACCCGCTGGGCCGTCCCGCAGGACGGCTACGCCGAGCGGCTCGCCGCGCTCCAGGAGATCTACCTCGAGCACGCCCTCGCGCACGGGATCGTGGTCGTCCACGAGCCGGCGGACGCCGCCGTCGCGCTCATGCCGCCCGAGGCGCCCGCTCCCCCGGCCAACGTCCAGGAGCACATCGCCGCGCTGCACGGCCCGCGCCTGCACGCCGTGGCCGCCGCCGAACTCCCGCCGCCCCGCCCGGACGCCTGGGTGCTCGCGACGGTGGGGGTCGCGCCGTCGCGACAGGGCACCGGGCTCGGCACCGCGGTGTGCCGGGCCGCCCTCAGGGAGCTCGACCTTCACGGCGCACCGGCCGTCGCCCTCGAGACTTCGGACGCCCGCAACTTGACCTTCTACGAGCGTCTCGGGTTCGTGCGGACCGCGACTACCCAGATCGTCGACGGCCCGGTCGTCCACAGCATGCACCGCGCCAGGCGCCTCGGTGCCTGATGTTGGTCATTGATCAGCAAGGGCCGCCCGCACCAGCGGCCGATGAGCCGATCAACCCGACACCGACTGACTCCACGACCCCGACCGATCCGGAGGGTCTGTCTCAATAACGGTGGGTGGGTCTTGGCCTGACACGCCGAGCAGAGGCTCGGCGGGAAGCAGGCAGAGTGACCGAGATCATCGAGCCCGTGACGCTCAACGAGGACGAGAAGCAGTCGTTGCCGCAGCAGTTGGTGGCGTAGCGAAGGTCGCCGTGCGAAGCGACGTCACGCGCGCTCCTGTCCGACCGGTTGGGCACCACGGCCGCGCCGCGGTGTTCCCGTGCGGTCCAGGCTGCGACGCACCGCCGTCTGCGTGCGCCCCGCCAGCTCCCCGATCTCGCGCAGCGACCGGCCAGCGGCGTACTGCTCCGCGACGAACCGGTCGAACCGGTCTGGAACAGGTTGTATCCGTTCTTCGCATCGCGGCGGAACTGCGGGAGAACGTCGAGCACTGGCCGAGTCGGGTACGTCAGCGGTTGCGCGAGGAGTCCGCGCGGTAGAACCGCTCGAACACCCGCACGCTGGTTCCCTGGGACGCCCGGCCCGTGGTCGCGCACCTTGGCACTTCGGGTCTCGGACCTGGCAACGTCCAATATCGATGACCGTCGGTACTGCCCGCCGTGGCGCTGGTACCGGCCGCCCGTCTGTCGGCTTGGTTCCGGTCGCTCCCTTGGGGGCGGAGTGGTTCGCTTCTCGTACCTGGTGCACGACGTCACCTGCGTGGTGGCCAGCGTCCGAGGAGGGCACTCATGGCTGAGCAGGTCGACGCTGACACGTTCGTTCGCGCCGAGACCGATCGAATGTTCGCCGACCTGCAGCGAGACGCCGGTGGGATCAACCGGTTCCTGCACAACCGCGAGCCCGCATCAGTCGACCGGCAGACGGTCGTGCGCATGAACCGCGACACGCTCTACAGCTTCGCCGTCGTCGACCTCGCGGGCGGGGCCACGCTCACCCTGCCGGACGCCGGGAGTCGTTACCTGTCCGCGATGGTGCTCGACAACGACCACCTCGTCGCGCAGGTGTTGCACACAGCCGGCGAGCACGAGCTCGACGCCGAGACCGTGGGCACCCGCCACGCCGTCCTGGCCGTGCGAACACTCGTCGACCCAGCCGACCCCGACGACCTCGCGGCCGTGGCCGCCATCCAGGACAGCGTGCGCCTCACCGCGGGGTCGGCGGAGCCGTTCGCCTCACCCGAGTACGACACGGCGAGCCTGGATACCACCCGGGACGCGTTGCTCGTGCTCGCCGCCGGCCTGCGCCGGTACGACCACATGTTCGGCACGCGTGAGCAGATCGACCCCGTGCAGCACCTCATCGGGACCGCAGCAGGCTGGGGCGGGCTACCCACGACGGAGGCGTCGTACGTCGGCGTCAACCCGCAGGTACCGCCCGGTCGATACGAGCTGACGCTGCGCGACGTCCCGGTCGACGCCTTCTGGTCCGTCTCGGTGTACAACGCCAAGGGCTACTTCGTGCCGAACCCCCAAGGCATCTACAGCGTCAACAGCGTCACTGCCGTCCCGGACACCGACGGTGCGGTCACCGTACGGTTCGCGCCGCCCGGCGACCTTGGCGACGAGCCGAACACCATCCCCGTTCCCGAGCCGTGGAACTTCCTCGTCCGCCTCTACCGCCCTCGAGCCGAAGTGCTCGATGGCTCGTGGACCGTCCCGCAGCTCCGCCCTGCCTGACCGCCCCGCAGCTCCGCCCTGCCTGACCGCCCCGCAGCATCACTTCCGTCACCGCACAGCGCGGTCCCGCACGGGGCACGCGGCCTCTCATGCCCTGGTACGTCAGGCGCGGGAGACCTCTTCGGGATCCAAGTCCGGACGTAAGCGAACGAACCACAGCGGGTGGCGCCAGGACTTCCCGGACCACGCGACGTCGGCGGAGACCTCGCCCACGAACGGCTCGACGAGGGTGAGGTCTATCGGCGCCGTCCGGGCGTTGAATCGGCCGAACGTCCCAGGCGAGATGCGCGCCGGCCAGGGATGCTCCCCCACGGGCCGGCGTAGCAGCGGCGCCAGCGCGCGACGCGCACCGTCAGCGGCGCCGTGCGGCCGACGATCCGGAGATCGCCGTCGATCGGCAGGCCGGCCACGATCTCTTGCGGCCGGGACAGGGTGCCGGTCACCGCGTCGCACACGACGTCGACGGTCGAGCGGTGCATCACCTCGAGCCACGAGCGGCGGCCGCCGCGGTACGTGGACGGCGGCCCATGCGCTCTTGCAGCGCCTCGAACGCGAGACGGCCGTCCTGCCAGACGACGAGGTCGCTGTCGAGGACGACGCCGGGGTCGAGCTGGGCTTCGAGTGCGCCGGTGATCTCGGGGAAGGTCGACGTCAGGTCGGTGCCGCGGCGGGCCCAGATGCGTGCGCCGTCGTCCTGGACGGACGTGGCCGCGCGGCCTGTTGACTGAACTCGACCCAGCAGGCGTTCGCGGGCTGCACGAAGCCGCCCGGGGATCGTCAACTCGTGAGGCCGGGGTCACCGCCGTGGTGCTTGTGGCGCAGGGTGTCGATGAGGTGCCAGGTGTCCTCGTCGTCGAAGGTGGTGACGTCGCCGACGAGGACGAGGGTGGTGACGTAGAGGGCTGTGTCGCGCAGGAACGCGGTGCTACCGCTGCCGCCTTGTCGGGCGACCAAGGTCATCGCGTCGTCGATGATGACCCGTTGTTCGGCAGTCATGGGGCCGAGCGAGTCGATGTATGCGCTGAGGTCGAACTGTTCGCCCACCTGCCCCCTCCCCCAGAGGTCGCCATCGTAGCGATGGCAGATCCTGTCCATGCCCCGGTTGTGCTCGCCCGGTCCCGTCCACACGACGACCGCTCGCCACACCTGCAGGCAAGGTGTTACCGGTGGGTGCGGCGCGTGCCGGTGGTCTGGCTCACCGTGCTCCGAACTGTACGCAGTCGGACGAGCGTCCAGGGATGTCCCGGTGGCCGGTCGATGAGTTGTCGCAGGTCGAGAGAGGGCTCGGTGCGGTGTTGTGATACGAGGCACGGCACAACTTCACCAACCCGGTGTTCACCGGCGGGTTCATCAACTCGGTGGTCAGGCCTGGTCGAGGGCGTCGGTCGTGGTGCCGGCGTGCTGGTTAAGGGTCAGGTGGCGCAGGGCCGTCGCGGCGTCGAGGACCTGGGCCAGGTGGTGGTCGCGTGCGGCGTAGATGGCGCACCACACGAGCTGGCGGGCGAGGGCTTCCTGATTCTTGGTGAGGTGGGAGTGGTCGGCGCGGCGCATGGCGCGCACCAACGCAGCGAAAACGACGTCGCGCGGCGTGGGCGCCGGGCACAACCGGTGCACGGTCAGGGCCGTAGTGGTGCGCACGTCGACGGCGTGGTTCAGCATCCGGCAGCGGCCGACGGCGGCCGCCGCGGTCCGGGGTCGGCGTCGGTGGGCGGGGCGCAGCAGGAGCCGGGCGTGGAAGTCCAGGAGCTCGTCAGTGGTGATGTCCGGGGGCAGGACTGTATCGATGCGTTGCGTGGTCCCACCGAACAAGTGGGCATCCTCATCGAAGGGCCCGCCGAGACCCAGGGGGGGGTGGGTGTCTCTGGCGCGGATGAGGGTGGCGTAGCCGAACAGGGTGGGGACGATGATGCGGTGGACGTCACGGTGCATGGTGACCTCGCAGGCAGAAGGTGCGCGTCGACGGTGGCTGTGGTGGCGGTCCGGCGCCCGGTCTGCTTCAGGTGCCGGGCCGCCACCACTTTGGGGAACCCGGGTCGTGATCGAGGGGCGATCACGACCCGGCTGTCGGATGAGGCCCGCCCGCTGTAGTGGCGAGGTCTCACGGTGGGTCACACGACATCAGCCGGTGAGCGGCCGGTCGCCCCCGTGCCGGGGCGACCGACCGCACCTCAGCTGAGGGTGGTGCGACGGTTGCGGGCGAGGATCAGGGCGAGCGTGCCGATCAGCATCAGCAGCGCTGCCCCGCCCGCGACCCACGCCAGAGTCGCGCCGGTCGTGGCCAGCGACCCGCCAGGCTTGCCGGGCTTCCCGGGATCAGCGGGCTTGTCCGGGGTGTCGCACGCCTGGGCGGCGTCGGCCAGCCCGTTGTGACCGATCCCCGCGGTGTTGGCGAACCCGCCGCTTCCGTCGGCGCCGGGCTCGGGGCAGGTGAACGTGGTGTCGTCCACCTGCTCCGTGTCGAGGGTCGCGACGACCTTCACCCGGTAGGTGTGGGTCGCGCCGGCGGCGAGGCTCACGCCCGTCGCCACGACGTTGGCCGGGTCACCCTCCGCACCCTGGCCCGTCCAGGAGCTCGACGGCGTGACGCCATCGGGCGCGGAGGTGACCGTCGCGGTCCGGACCTCGATGCCGGCGCCGTAGCGCAGGCGGTCGGTGAGGTCGTAGACCCCGGCGGCGGCGCCGTCGTTCGTGGCGGTGATCGTGTAGGTCACCGTCCACGACCCGTCGGTACCCTTGACGGGCTTGCCGTCCATCGTCTTGGTGATGTCGATGGAGGGCACGGGGGCGCAGTCGGTGTCGGTCTGCGTCCCACCCGTCTCGTCGGTGAGCGTCGCCGCGTTGTTCAGCCCCTGCTCGGTGAGGTTCCCACCAGGAGCCGTGGTGCACGCGGGCGAGCCCGTGCCGTCGGCCTCCACGTCCGTGAAGTGCAGCGGCACGGTCGCGATCACGGTGACGCGGTAGACGTGCGGGGCGTACCCCTCGTCGTCCAGGCCACCGATCACGACGTCGGTCGCGATCCGCTGGTCGGTGTCACCGTCGAACCCGTCGTTCAGCGTGACGCCGTCCGGACCGGTCACGGCGACCGAGTCGACGGTGATGACCGGGGCGAAGAGCAGCTCGTCGTCCAGGTCGTAGGTCGTGGCCTCCTGACCGACGTTGCCGACGGTGAGGTCGTAGACGACCTCCCACGTCCCGTCGCCGGCCGGTCGCGCGGAGACCAGCGCCTTGTCGAGGGTGGGCTTGCCCGGACGCACGCACTCGTCGTCGCTACCCTCGTTCCCGTTCCAGTCCACCGCCGCGACGTTGTTCAGGCCGCCCGGCACGGTGCCGTCGTCCGTGGTGCACACGTCGGTGTCCGGGATCACGACGTCTGTCAGGTCCGCGGCGTACCGCACGGTGACGGTGTAGGTGTGCACGACCGGGGCGGTGGTGGCACCGGCGATGGGCTGGCCCGTGACGATCCGGGTGTCGTCGAGGCCGTCGAACTCCTCGTTGACGCCGACCGGGGCGGGCGCGTCGGTGACGACGTCCTGGACGCCCACGACCGTCACGCCCTCGCCCGGGGCGAGCGCGTCGTCGAGGTCGTACCTGCCAGCTCCGGGGCCCCGGTTGGTCACCGTGACCTCGTAGACCACGTCGTACACGCCGTCCTCGCCCTCGACCGGCGTCACCGCACCCGAGAGGGACTTGGTGATGTCGATGAGCGGCAGGGTCGCGCACGCGTCGTCGTCCTGCGTCTCGCCGTTGTGCGTGAGCGTGCCGGCGTTCGCCAGGCCGCCGGTGTCCCCGGTGCCGGGCTCGGGGCACGCGAGCGTGTCCGGGGTGACGGTCGCGGTGTCGAGCGAGACGACGACCTGCACCTGGTAGGTGTGCGTGGCACCGGCCTCGAGCGTGACGCCCGCGGCGACCACGTTCTCTTCCGAGCCCGTCCCGCCCCGGCCGGTCCAGCCCGCGTTGGGCTCCACACCCTCCGGCGCGGTGGAGACCGTCGCGGATTCGACGACGATCCCCTCGCCGTAGAGCAGCTGGTCCACCAGGTCGTAGTCACCCGCGGCCTGGCCGGCGTTGCTCGCGACGAGGTCGTAGGTGATGGTCCACGTCCCGTCACCGTTGCCCGTCGGACCCGCCGAGATCGACTTCGCGAAGTCGATCAGCGGCAGCGACGCGCACACCTCGTCCTCGACGAGGATCCCGTTGTGGTCCAGGCCCGTGGAGTTCGCCAGGCCGCCGTTCTCACCCGAGCCGGGCGGCGGGCACTGCAGCACCACCGGGTCGATCGTCGCCTCGTCCAGCTGGACCGTGACCTCGACCTGGTAGGTGTGCGACGCGCCCGCGGCGAGCTCGACACCGGACGCCACGAGGTTCTCCGGCGAGGAGTTCTCCGCGCCCAGACCGGTCCACTCCGCGTTCGTCTCGACCCCGTCGGGGGCCGTGGTGACCGCGGCGTCGAGGATCTCGATGCCCTGCCCGTAGTGCAGACGGTCGAAGACGTCGTACTCGCCCGACGCGCCACCGACGTTCTCGGCGACGATGTCGTAGACGATCGTCCAGGTCCCGTCACCGTTCGGTGTCGGGCCTGAGGAGATGGTCTTGTCGACCGTGATAGCCGAGATCGTCACGCACGCCTCGTCCGAGCCGGGGATCCCGTTGTGGTCGATCCCGGCGGAGTTCGACAGGCCACCGTCCTCCCCGGTCCCGGGAGCCGCGCAGTCCGAGACCGCCGGAGCGCCCTCGCTGCCCTCGGCCAACGAGATGACCACCTGCACCTGGTACGTGTGGGACTCGCCCGCCGGCAGGTTCACGTCCGTGGCAATGACGTTCTCGGGAGCGCCCTCGGCGCCGAGCCCGGTCCACGTCGTGGACGGGGTCACGCCCTCCGGCGCCGAGACGACCGCACCGGAGACGACCGTGATGTCGCCGTCGGCCGTCATCCGGTCCGTGACGTCGTAGGTGCCGTCCGCCTGACCGGAGTTCGTCGCGACGACGTCGTACGTCACCGTCCACGTCCCGTCACCGTTCGGCGTCGGGCCCTCGGAGACCGTCTTGGTCACGTCGATGAGCGGCAAGGTCGCGCACACGTCGTCGCCCTGCGTCTCGCCGTTGTGCGTCAGCTCGGTCGAGTTCGCCAGACCGCCGCTCTCGCCGGATCCAGGCTCCGGGCATGCGAGCGTGTCCGGGGTGACGCTCGCGGCGTCGAGCGAGACGACGACCTGCACCTGGTAGGTGTGGGTGCCGCCCGCCTCGAGCGTCACGCCCGTGGCGACCACGTTCTCTTCCGCACCCGACTCGCCCCGACCCGTCCAGCCAGCGTTGGGCTCCACACCCTCCGGTGCCGTGGCGACCGCCGCCGACTCGACGACGATGCCCTCGCCGTACAGGAGTTCGTCGACCAGGTCGTAGTCGCCCGCGGCCTGGCCCGTGTTAGTCGCGACCAGGTCGTACGTGATCGTCCAGGTCCCGTCGCCGTTGCCGGTCGGGCCGTCCGAGATCGACTTGGCGATCCCGATCAGTGGCAGCGAAGCGCACACGTCGTCCTCGGCCACGATCCCGTTGCTGGTCAGGCTGGTGGAGTTTGCCAGGCCGCCGTTCTCACCCGAGCCCGGGGGCGGGCACTGCAGGTTCGCCGGGTCGATCGTGGCCTCGTCCAGCTGGACCGTGACCTCGACCTGGTAGGTGTGCGACCCGCCCGCAGCCAGCTCGACGCCCGAGGCCACGACGTTCTCCGCCGTTCCCTCGTCCCCGAGACCGGTCCAGCTCGCGTTGGTCTCCACGTCGGCGGGCGACGTGACGACCGCGGTGTCGAGGATCTCGATGCCCTCGGCGTAGTGCAGACGGTCGCTCAGGTCGTAGTCCGCGGCCGCGGCGCCGACGTTCTCGGCGACGAGGTCGTAGACGATCGTCCAGGTGCCGTCACCGTTCGGGGTCGGACCCGCGGAGATCGACTTGTCGACGGTCACCACACCCACCGTGACGCACGCCTCGGCGGAGTCGGTCAGGTCATTGTGCTCGACCCCGGCCGCGTTCGACAGCCCGCCCGGGCCCCCCTCACCGACCGCGGCGCAGTCGGTGATGACGGGCGCGCCCTCGGTCCCGGGGACGAGCCCCAGGACGACGTCCACCTGGTAGGTGTGCGTCCCGCCCGCAGGCAGGACGACGCCGGAGGCGATGACGTTCTCCGGTGCGCCCTCGGCGCCCAGGCCCGTCCACGACCCGTTCGGGGTCACGCCGTCCGGGGCGGTGACGACGGAGCCCGAGCGGACCTCGAGGTCACCGTCGGCCGTCATCCGGTCCGTCACCTCGTAGGTGCCGTCCGCGGCGCCGGAGTTCGTCGCGACGACGTCGTACGTCACCGTCCACGTCCCGTCACCGTTCGGCGTCGGGCCCGCGGAGACCGTCTTGGTGATGTCGATCGACGGGATCGGCGCGCACGCCTGGTCCTCCTCGATCTCGCCCTCGGGGCCGGTCAGCTGCGAGGTGTTGTTGAACCCCTGGTTCGCGTCCGACCCCTCGGCCGGGCACGCCGTCGGGGCGTCCGTGCCCGGACCGGCACCGTCGAGCTGCAGCGGCACATCAGCCAGGACGGTGACGCGGTAGACGTGCGGGGCGTAGCCCTCGTCGTCGTTCCCGGCCAGCGGCACGTCGGACGCGATCGTCAGGTTCTCCTGGCCGTCCCACGCCGGGTCGGCGAGGACGACGCCGTCGGGCGCCTGCGTCACCGTCGCGGAGACGATCGTCGCCTGGTCGGTGAAGTGGAGCGCGTCCGTCAGGGAGTATGTCGTCGAGGGGGTCTGCGTGTTCGACACGACGACCTCGTACACGACCTCCCACTGACCGTCGCCGACCGGGGTGGCGGAGACGATTTCCTTGGTGTGCGTCGGCGTGCCGACCACCGTGAACCCAGCGGGGTCGCAGTTGATCGTGGGCTCGACGCCCGAGTCCGCAGGCACGTCCGCGTCCGCGCACGCCGTGTTCACGACCGAGTCCGCGACGGGCTCGGTGAGCACGATCTCGAACTCGTGGCTCTCGGTCGCTCCCGGGGCGAGGGACTCGATCGTGAACGACCCGAGCTCGGGCTGCAGGTCGTCGGAGACCGCGACGTTCGTCAGCGTCCCCTGGCCCGTGTTCTCCACGACGATCCGGTACCGGACCGTGTCTCCGACACGGAACTGCGGGTAGTCGAGCGGGTCGTTCGCGTCGCGCCACTCGCCGTCCGCGTCCTGCACGTACTTCTTCAGCGACGCCGAGTAGTAGTTCGCAATCGACGTCGAGGCCGACGTCCGCATGACCAGGCGCGTGTTCTCGGCGCGACCCTGGGAACGGTTGACGAGCACGTCGCCGCCGACCATGCCGTCGGTGACCACGGGCACGTCGATGGTGAACTCGCCGCGCGACGGGAGCGTGCCGGTGATGACGCGCACCGCGGTGGCGTCGGCGGTGTACGTGGTGCTCCACCCCACGGTGTTGCCCGCGACGTCGCCCGCCGCGCCGTTCGTGGCGTCGGCCGGGTCGTCGGTGAGCGTCGCCGGGTCCGCGGTCGTGTAGTAGACGGTCCCCCCGATCGACGACGTCACCGGTCCGTCGAGCTGGTACGAGCCCGAGAACGCGGTCCCGCGGCCGTCGCCCACGTACGGGAGGATGTCGATCACGTCGACGAACTCCTGCGCCAGCGGGTCCTCCGAGCGCACCAGCACCGTCCACGAGCCGGCGCCGGCGCCGTCGCCGGCGAGGTTGGGGATGAACGCCTGGTCGGCGGTCTTGATGATCTTCGTCAGGCCCGACTCGTTGACCACGACCGTCGCGGTCGCCGCGTCGGACTGCACGCCCTCCGCTGACGCGGTGACGGTGTTGACCAGCCGCTCGCCGCCAGCGACGTCGTCGGCGTACTCCACGTCGTAGGACAGCGACTGCGGAGCGTTCGTGGGCACCCCGTCCAGGGTCCACGTCAGGACCTGCTGACCGGAGCCGTTCGTCGCGACCACCGGCTCCGGCGAAGCAGACCCGGCGACGTAGGACGCACCGAGCGGCAGCGTGTCCACGAGCTGGTACCCGTCCACCGTCGGGGCCACCGCCCCGGTCCCGTTCGCCGAGTAGCTCAGCGTGTACGTCGCCCGCCCACCCGGGTCGACCGACGTCGGCAGCACCGACTTCGACACGTCCGGCGTCACACCGATAACCCGCACGACGTCACGACCGGCCTGCGCGAACGGGTAACGCGCGTCCGGGGTCAGGGTCGCGGACAGCCCGGCATCGGCCGGTGACATCGACCGGGCCGGGTTCACCCAGGCGTTCGTGGCGGACGACGGGTTGATGTACGACCCCCACGTCCACACGTCCTGACCGACCTGGGCACCGGGAAGGAGCCGCTGCGTCGCCTGCAGGGCGATCTCGCGCTGCCAGCGGGCCGCCGTCATCGTGTACGTGGCCCGCACCGCCTTGACCGTCGACAGGTCGGCTGGAGCCGTCGTCGTCCACCCCGTCGTCCCGTCACACGTGAACGCGTTCGGGTCGTAGGAGCCGCTCGCCGGATTCACCAGCGCTGAAGTGCCGGTGTAGTACGCCACGGGCAGACCGGCGGGCTCACCCGTCAGGGCGTTGTCGAACCGGGTAAGCGCACCCGTGAACTCCACGTACCGAGTGTCCAGCACCAGGCACTGACCGCCCTGGGTGGAGGCCTGGTTCTGGACGTTCGGGTAGATCACCCGCACCACCGAGCCGAGCTCCGACTCGGGGGCGACCCGGTAGGTGTCGGACCACACCGTCGCGCTCGAACCCGTGTACGGGGGTTGCCACGCGTGCGACCAGACCCCCGTCACCCAGTTCTTCGCCGAGGTGTTGTTCGCGGGGTCGTCACCGACGGTCTGCCCGTCCACCGCGGTATAGGTCGGCGCGCTCGAGGTCACCGAGACCTGGCCCGAGCCCGCCGTGGTGACTAGCCGCAGCTGGATCTGTCCCGAGGCGACCGCGACGCGGTCAGTCGGCAGCGGGTTCCCGGCCGAGTCGGTCGTCGGCACCTGCGCGTGGCTGTAGTCGATCCCGGACAGCGTCAGCGTGTACGACGTCGAGCTGTTGCGCGTCAGCGTGCACGACCCCACGAAGGGAGCCACCCGGCTCGCATCGTGCGTGCCGCCCGACCACGGGTGCCCGCTCGCGGTGCCGCTCTGGAACGCCGTGCACAGGTTCGGGCCGAGCTGCGTGGTCGCGCCCAGGCTGTTGGCCACTGTCAGGTTGTAGGTGACGGTGTCCGGTCCGGCGGGGCTGTTCGCGCCGTGGAACAGGGTCCAGTTGAACGTGAAGTCGCGAGAGGTGTCGTTCCGCGTGCTCCCGGACACGCTCTCCACCCAGTGGATGTCCTGCACGAACCCGTTCTGTACGGGCAGCTCGGGCAGCGTCGTCTGCTGGTTCGCGATCGTCGCGCCCGCGCTCACGGTCTCCCCGGACACAGCCGTCACGCGCATCGCGGTCGTCAGCGAGAACGCGGTGCCCTCGTCCTGGGTCCCGACGTTGCACACCAGCGTCGTGCCGTCCTCGGAGATGCTCGACACCGGGTCCACGCCGTCGGTGAGGCACGCCGGCGGGATCGCGTCGAACACCGCGCCCTGGCCCGTCACCGTCACCGTCACGTTCTCCACCGGCTCGTTGCCGGGGGCCGCCGCGTCGTCGTTGAGGTTGAACCACCACGTCGCGGACACCGCGTCACCGGTCTCGAGCGAGGCCGGCGTACTCTGGGCCCAGGACCCCTCGAGCTCGTAGACCGTCGCCGCCACAGCCGGAAGCGCCGTGGAAGCCGCGACACCGGTGCCGGCGGTCACGAGCGCGACGGCACCGGCAACGGCGCGCTTCCACGTGCTCGTTCGGTGTCGCGGCCTGGCGTGGCGCGCCGTCATCGTCCCGGCACGAGACCCGCGCCAACGGACGCCGCTAGCGCCTGTCGCACCCCGTGAGTGTGGTCGCATGAGTTCCCCATCAGTTCCGTGGCGCACGCCCCTCGCGCGCTCGTCAACACCCCATGTGACCCAGGTGGCAGCAATCGGTGACGGGAAAGTGATGGAACTTCATCAACAACTTCATCAATCCGGGAGTCTTTTCACCCGTATGGCTGGGCATTCACCCTCGAGCCTGTGCGCGCTCACACGCGTCGCTGGGCGAAGATCGATCAGGTGAACCCACCGCCCGACGAGACGTCGTCACTGAGCGATGAGGCGATCCGCGAGACGATCGCCACCGGCACGCTCGACGACATCGAGGACCTGTCCGACCTGCTCTGGTACGACCTGCCCGGACGCTTCGCACGCCCGATCATGAGAAGGGTCCGCGGCCTGGACGCCACGGAGTTCGAGAACAGACCGCGCCTGCTGTACGCGGCGTTGCTCGCCCACCACCGCGCCGAGATCGGTGAGCGGGACAGCGAACTGAGGAAGATCCTGAACATGTTCGCCGCCCAGGGCCGCTCCTACGCCACCCGACTGACGTCCTTCACCCGCCCGAGCGACCTCATCACCGCCGGCACGATCGCCGTCGTCTCGGCACGCCTGCGCGGGGCATACGAGGAGTCCGAACGTCTGGGCACGTGGGTCGACAAACAGCTCGTGCTTACAGGAAGCGGACACACCCTGCCCTGGACCCCCGCTCACGTCGCGACCAAACCCGGCTGGCTGTCAGCCGAGCGCGGAACCACCGCGATGCTCGCCGGGCGGCTCGACCACGCCGCGAAGCTCTACACCCGGGCTCATCTCGAGGCAGGACCACCCCCACACGCGCACCACGCCGGCGCGAACGCGTTGGCCAACCTCGCTCTCGTCGCCGCCTACCGCGGGCACCTCGACCTGGCCCGCACCTGGCTCACTGCACTCGACGACAGCGCCGCTGGACCGCAGTGGATCGAACACCTCACGACCGTCGGGGCTAAGATCGCCCGTGCACTGGTCGCGATCGAGGAAGCCGACCCCGACGAGGCTCGGTATCACCTGGACGCCATCGGACCGCCAACACAGAGCCTGGAACTGTGGCCGTTCATCGCCTACGCCCACTCCAGTCACGCGGCGCTGTTCGACGACCCGCACGCCGCCCTCACCCATCTCGACAAGGCCCGCACACGCCACGGCGCGCTCGAACCCGACCCCACCACCCTGGCCGGCCAGCTCGTGCTGCGCTCCGAGGCCAAGCTCCTGCTCAAGGCGGCCGAGGGCAACCGGCTGCTACAGCTCGTCGATACCTACCCCGACGTCGCGTCCCTGCGCCAGCACGCCGCCTGGGCGCACCTGCTCGCCGGCCACCCGCACGAGGCCATCCGCGCCACCGCCCAAGCCCTGCACCAGCTCCACATCCCCGTGCCGGACATGATGGGCATGCACCTGGTCATGGCTGTGGCCCACCTGCGCACCGGCAACAAGCACCACGCCGCCACCGCATTCCGCAAGGCCGTGAGGCTGCGCACCAGCGACAACCATGTCAAACCGTTCCTGGCCGCCGAGCCGGACGACCTCAACCACCTCGCTCAGCTCGCCGACGTCCCCAACCCTCTGCTCAACCGGCGACTGCAACGCGTGAACATCCCCCGAGGAGTCGAGGTCGTGCGCCTGTCGCCAAGAGAGAGGGCAGTCCTCACTGCCTTGGCCGCCGGCAACACCGCGGAGCAAGCTGCCACACACTTCGGTGTCTCACCCGCCACCGTGCGCACCCAGATCCGCAGCATCTACCGCAAGCTCGGCGTCTCACGCCGTGCCGCCGCCCTCGCCCGCGCCCAACAACTCGGCCTCCTCAACGACACCACCGACTGACACCGGCTTGGACCCACCCTCACCCACTCAGCGGACGACGACTTGGCACCGCGAGGGGCGCCGCGACCGGGACGCCGTTCAAGGGGCAGAACCCCGCCCGGAAGCCGCCGTCAGCCGCCCTCGAGCGCGCCCGGTGCGGGGATCTGCTCGACCGCGCGCGCGAGGGCGACGTCGTACGGCATCGCCCTCGCGCCGGCCATGGTTCAGCCTGGCACGTTGCGCGGGTCGTGCCCGTGGGAGTCCTTCTGCACGATCGTCCCGTCGAGGTTCTTGATCACGAGCTCGGCGCTCTCGCGTTCGGCGGCCGCGCGCCCGGCGGCCACCGCGTCGTCCTTCTTCGCGTGGTTGGACAGCGGCTCACGCTCGCCCTGGCGTCGCACGTGCCACTGCTCGTCCTGGTGGTAGACCTCGATCGTCACGGCCACGGGTACTCCTTCCGTCGGGTGGATGCGACCACCGTGGAACGACCCCACGGTGCACGCACGCCGCGACGGCGCAGCTCGTGCCCGCGCTCACCGGCTCTCGCGGCACGTGCGGCAACGCCGGCGCCCGTCCGACGGGTAGACGATCGTATTCTGCGGCGTGTACTCGTGCCCGTGCGGGCAGTGCGTCTTGGCCCGCTGGTGCGCGCCGCCACCGAGGCCGTCCGTGCTCCCGGTCCGGTACCACCGGTCGTAGTGCATCTTGCACAGACCCCTTCCGTGGGCGGGCCGGTCGCACCCGTCGACCGAGCACGGCCCCGGTTGGTGCTCACGGATCGGCGCCGTCGCGGTGAACCGCTCGCGCACGCGCGCGGCCATGTCCTCGTCGAGCAGCCACCGCCGGTCGACCGGGCGCGGGAGCGTCGCGCGCAGCCACGCGTACACCGCCGCCCGGGAGACCCCGACCTCGGCCGCGAGCTCGGTCGGCGTCCACAACGACTTCACGACGACGTCCCGACCGGCTGGGCTCCTCGCCCGCGGCGCGGCGTGCCCGTGCGGGCCAGGCTCCGCCGCACCGCCGTCTGCGTGCGCCCCGTCAGCTCCCCGACCTCGCGCAGCGATCGGCCGGCCATGTACTGCTCGGCCACGAACCGGTCGAACCTGTCCCGCTGGAACAGGTTGTACCCATTCTTCACGTCGCCGCGGAACTGCGGCAGCACCTCGAGCACGGGGCGCGATGGATACGGCACGACGCGAGGCTAGCTCGGGGAGTTCTGTTCCGGCTTGCGGCCCGTCGATGATCCGAGCGCGACGAGCACGGGCGAGGTGACGACGAGCGCCTGCGAGGGCTCTCCGGTAATGAGCAGCGCGGCCACGGCGACCGCGCCGACGATAAGAGCGGAAATCCAGGTGGGCGCGGGGGCCCGGTGTACCGTCATGTCTAGCGTCCCTTCAACTCTTGCCGAGTAACGGGTCCGGAGCGGCCTCCTGTTGGTAGCAGGGGGTCGCTCGTTTTTTGCGACCCTCGGTGCTCCGAACCTCTGGTGCAATTCTGCGCACCGCGTCGGACAACCCGGGATACTCGAAGGGCATAACACCAGGTAGTGCGCCTGTAGGCGTAACAACACGGGTGTAGCGCAGGAGGTTCCCGCGGCCTCGAACGGTTTGAAGTACGACAGCACTCACCTCACCGTGTGCGCAGACTCCACCAGGCACTCGATCCAGCAGAACGGCCCGTAGTCGGCACCAGAGCGGCGGAGGATGACTCCGGGCAGCGGCTCGTCGTCGGGGTCGGGGTCGGGGTCGCTCAGCTCTTCGCTGATCAGCTCCCCGCATCGAACGCACAGTGTGGCCCTCTCGTACATGACGATCACCACGGGGAACGAGCGGTCGGACGTTGGCAGTTCTTCGAGAGCGTCGAGCATGTCGGGGTCCTCGGAGACTTCGGCGTACTCATCGGCACCCATGCGCCACAACTCAGGCGGGAGTGCCGCTGCGCGGCGACGATAGGCGGCCTGCTTGTGCCTCGCCGAGCAGTAGAGCGCATCCCTCCGCTTCAAGCCGCTGATCCGGGCGCCGCAGAACAGACAGACGCGCTTCACCGGGTCTCGCCGACCTCGGCCGCATCCAGGGCGCCGAGGTGCCGATACAGCGTGTCTCGGGAGACACCGAGTGCGCGGGCGACCGCAGCACGGGACTGCCCGCCGGCTAGCGCGACGCGCGCGGCCGCGACGCGGTCGGGGGTCATGACGCTCGGGCGGCCGCCAACACGTCCTCGAGCGCGCGCGGCCGCGAGACCGTCCAGCGTTCGCTCTCGCGCGAGGTCCGCTTCCATCTGGGCGACGGCGGCGAGCACGTGCACCATGAGCCGCCCGGTCGCGCTCGAGGTGTCGATCGTCTCCGTCAGCGACCGGAGCGTGACACCGCGCTCGTCGAGGTCGCGCACCAGGCGCGCGACGTGCGCGGCCGATCGGCCGAGCCGGTCGAGCTTCGTCACGACGAGCGTGTCCCCCTCCCGCAGCCCGGCGAGGAGCCGGCCGAGCTCGGGACGGTCCTCGCGGGTGCCCGATGCCTTCTCCACGACGACGTCGCGTCCGTCGACGCCGCCGGCGCCGGTGAGCGCGTCGACCTGGGCGTCGAGGTTCTGCGCGGTCGTGGAGACCCGGGCGTACCCGTAGGTGTGTGCCATGCCGGTGACGGTAGCGAAAACCCAGGGTCGCGTTCTGCGACACCAGAGGTTTTCGGACACTAGTTCTGCGACATGTTCGCTCGGCGTGTCGCGCCGGCCGCCGCGGTGTACGACAAACGGTCAGTTCTCGTACAGCAGGTCTCGCTGTAGGAGCTCCACAACCTCGCCCGTGCAACCCCTCCGGCAACGTCTCTACGCGCAGCCTACGTGCATACGTGTGAGTCATGATAGAGTCATCCGCATGACGCACGTACAGACGTACTGCGCCCGTATCAACGTACTGAAGGAGTGCACGTGAAGAAGATCGAACCGCTGGCCACCATCCCCGACGTCCGCGAGGTGGACGATGCCGGAGGCATCCACTACGAGGCCGTCCTCCCGGGTCGCGAGATCCTGAACTGGATCGATGACGACCTGATCCGCCTCGAGGGGAACATCCGGCCGGACTGGCAGGAGAACAGCCGCATGTCGGCGAAAACGCGGCGGAAGGTGAACAACTGGGCGAAGGAACTTCTCGACGGCAACGGGGTGATCGGGAACCTCTCGATCCGCGTGGACCCGGACCCGCAGGAGACTGACTACGAGTTGGAGGACGGAACGTTCGTGCTCTACAAGGGTCACTTCGACACCTCAGTCGACTCGCAGTCCCGCATCACGGCTCTGCAGTTGGCAGCGCAGAAGTTCGCAGCGATGGACCCCGACGCTGTGAGCATCTACGACCGTCGGTTCGCGGTCCGGATCTGGATCGCGGACGCCAAGACGGCCGCGCGCGTTGCGGCCAAGTTCAACACCGAGGGCGAGAAGGTCAACGAGACCGCGGCCAAGTGGGCACACTCGGACGAGTTCACCACCGACGACCTCGCGAACAGGCTCGTCCGTGGTTCCAAGCACCTGCGGCACAACGTGGAGATCCTCAAGAACTCGGTCTCGGCGTCCTCCGCGAAGATCTTCGCGTTCAACACGCTCTCGAAGGCCATGCAGGACCACTGGTCGGACATCCCCTACAGCGCGGAGGACCGCGACGAGCAGGTCGCGTTCCTCATCGACTTCTGGGACCACCTCGTCGACGTCCGGCCCGAGTTCGGCATGCTGCCCATCGAGAAGCGCAAGGAGATCCGCGGATCCTCGCTGGCAGGCACCGCTCTGTCGATCCACGGCGTCGTCGCCGTCGCCGCTCGCATCTGGGCGACCGAGGACAAGGACATGACGTGCCTCAAGGTGCTTGCCGAACCCGCCAAGACGGGCAACGGCGCGCGCGACGTCGACTACTTCTCCCACAGCAACCCGATCTGGCAGCGCATGGGCGTCCTGGTGTCTTCGGTCACCTCCGCCGGAGACACGCGGTTGACCGTGCGCTCCTCGTTCCAGACCCGCAAGGCTGTCGCGGACTCGCTCGTCGCCCGGGTCGGCTTCTAGAACCACTCCGTGTCCCCTCGACTCTGAGCCGAGGGGACACGGAGTGTCGTCACCCGCTCTCCCGGTCCTGACGGGGGCGTACGGCAGAATGACGCCGTGACCCTGGCAGCCGCGTACGAACCCGACACCGCCGAGCTGCGAAAGGCCCGCGGGGCGTTCTTCACCCCTCCCGCGATCGCGACGTACGTCACCGAGTGGGCCGTACGCACCGGCGCCGACCACGTCCTCGAGCCGTCGTGCGGTGAGGCTGCCTTCCTCCTGGCCGCCGCCGACCGCATCGGCGCGCTGAGCACCGCGGCGGGCACCTCGCCCGACGACGCCGCGCTCGACGGCGTCGAGCTGCACGAGGCCTCGGCCGCAGCCGCGCGACGCCTCCTCTCCTCCGCCCCGGCCTCGTCCACGGTCGTCGCCGGCGACTTCTTCACCGTCGAGCCCACCGGCTCGTACGACGCCGTGATCGGGAACCCGCCGTACGTGCGCTACCAGGACTTCGCGGGCGCTTCACGCGCTCTGTCGCGCGCGGCCGCGCTGCGCGCCGGGGTCTCCCTCACCGGCCTCGCGTCGTCGTGGGCCGCGTTCACCGTCCACGCCGCGCTCTTCCTCAAGAAGGGCGGCCGCCTCGGACTCGTCCTGCCCGCCGAGCTGCTGAGCGTGAACTACGCCGGTGAGGTCCGCCGCTTCCTCATGGAGCGCTTCGCCCGCGTCGACCTCGTCCTGTTCACCGAGCGCGTCTTCCCCGGAGTCCTGGAAGAGGTCGTCCTGCTCATGGCCGACGGCTTCGACGAGGGCCCGACCGAGCACGCTTCGGTCTACCAGGCCCGCAACGCCGCCGAGCTCGCAACGCTGTCCATCGCGCGCACCTGGCGCCCGCACCGCCCCGAGGACAAGTGGACGCCGTCGCTGCTGTCGGCCGAAGCGCTCAGCGCATACTCCGATCTGGCCACCAGCGAGGGCTTCACCGTGTTGGAGGACTGGGGAGACACCACCCTCGGCATGGTCACCGGGAACAACCGCTACTTCGCGATGTCACCCGCGCGCGTCAGCGAGCTCGGCCTCGCAGCGTCCGACGTGATCCGCCTGTCCCCGCCCGGATCCAAGCACCTTCGCGGGCTCGCGTTCACCACCCGCGCGCACACCGAGCTCGGCAAGGCCGGCTCCTCGACGTACCTCTTCCGGCCCGTCGACCCGTCGCCGGCGGCGTGGGAGTACATCGCGGCCGGGGAGAAGGCTGGCGTGCACACCGCCTACAAGTGCAAGGTCCGTACCCCGTGGTGGCGCGTGCCGCTGCTCGCACCGGCGGACCTGTTCCTCACGTACATGAACGCCGACACCCCGCGCCTGACAACGAACGAGACGAAGGCGCACCACCTGAACTCCGTGCATGGCGTCTACCTGCGCCCCGAGCATCGCACGACGGGGCGCGCGCTCCTGCCACTCGGGTCGGTGAACTCCATGACACTCGTCGGCGCCGAGACCGTCGGGCGCGCGTACGGCGGGGGCATGCTCAAGATCGAGCCCCGCGAGGCCGACCGACTCCCCGTCCCGAGCCCCGCGCTGCTCGCCGGCGCCGAGACGAAGCTCACCGCCGTACGGTCCCAGGTCGGGCGCCTCCTGCGCTCCGGGAAGCTCCTCGACGCCGCACGCCTCGTCGACGACCTCCTGCTCGTTGGCGAACTCGGCATGAGCCGAGGCGACGTCCGAACCTTGCGGGAAGCGCACGCCGAACTAACCGCACGCCGAGTTGCGCGCGGGACCACGAAGTAGCCGCGCAAGCGCTTGGCGGCTCGCTAACAACATCGACGACCGGCACACTCAAGGAGCCAACTGACGTGGCCCGCACCGACGCATTTAGCGTGTTCGACGCGATCCTGGCGAACCACCAGAGCGGCGACCCTTGGACCCATGCGCGGGACGAGATCCCTCAGTACGCCCCTGACTACGGTCTTCTTGAGAAGTTGTTGACCATCCCAGTTGCAGCGGGCAAGAAGTCTGCGACGGGGGTTCTCGCGAACGGTGTTGACTCCTGGATCGCGAACGAGTTTCGTCGCGCCCGGTTCAGCCCGGACGAGATCTGGCCGAGGGCGACGATTCCCCGTGTCATGCCTCGTGACATCGCTGTGCTCCTCGACAAACTCCCCAGCAAGCTCTCCGAGCAAGTCCGCGAGAAGGTGGACGGGCTGCGGGCCGTCGGTCCCTCGGACGCCAAGTTCCTTGGCCGTGCCTACGAGAAGCAGGTCGATGTAGCATTGGCACGCTGGGACCGCGGACCTGAGATGCTGCTGAGCACGAAGACGCAGGCGTCGTCCTTCGGGAAGAACTTGAGTAACCGGTTCGAGGAGGCGTACGGCGACGCCGGCAATCTTCGCAGCCGCTACCCGCTTGCCGCCGTCGGCTTTCTGTTCGTACAACGAGCCACGATCCTCACAAGCGAGCGAGACGCCTTCGAACGCACCCTCGACATGATGCGCAAGCTTCGTGATCCGCACGGCCTCAACGGCTACACCGCGACCGGACTCATCCTGGTGGACTGGGAAGGAGAAACTGGTGATGAGGACGGCGTGCAGGTGAGACTCGACGACGTGCCCGAGGACATCAGACCTGAGCAGTTCATGCAGGTGATGATCAGCCACATCCTCTCCGCTACCCCAGTTTCGGCACACGTCCATGTTCGGAGCCTGATGGAACGCCGCGAGATCCCGGTCACCGAAGACGACGAGATGGCCGAGAACGAGTAGTCACCACGAGGACTGTCCCCGAGGTCATCCCACGTTGGTCAGGTCGACGGCGTAGTGGGTCGGCTCGGGCAGGCGGGTCACGTCCGCCGGGTCGTAGATTCGCAGCGACGCGCCGCCTGCCAGGGCGCGGGTGACGACGGCGAGCACCCACCCAGGCGATGTCGTACAGGGGGCAGTGCAGAACTCACGCCCCAAAGGTGCCATCCTGCAGTGCTTCGGCAGGCGGTGGGGCGGCGCGTCTTCGTCGTCACGACGAGAGGTTACTGGCCCCCACCCACGCCACCGCCGGGCAGGCAATGGGTGCGGAATGACTACGACCGCGGGAAGCTCGATGCTCCCGTCAGCGATCTGGCCGAGCAGTCATGACCCTGGGTGATGCCTAGCGCTCCTGGTCCAAGCCTGCCTTAAGGGACGTCGGCGGCGTCTGGCGTTCGCGCCGGCGAAACGGAGTCGACTTACGATTTGGACGCTTCGTAGCCAGCTGTGGCGGCGCGGTTCGGACCTCGTCTTCCGAGTGTCCGGCGCGCTGGTGCGCGATGGTGTAGAGCCGGTCTTCGACGGTGGCGGGCGTCATGGCGCGCACGAAGTCGTTCGCGATCGCGTTCCACTCCTCGTCGGCGAGCCGGCCCTCACCGAGCGCGGCATCGCCGTCTTCTGGGTGAGAGCAGATGGTCAGGTCTCAGCGGAGTCAGCGCTCGTCTGTCACGAGACGGACGGTGGGCGGGTGTCGTTGCCCGCGCACCGCCTCGTAGTCAGGACGTCGGTCCGGACTGGCCCTGGTACTAGTAGTCGGCCACGGTTGGGTAGGCGGTACACGTCGTCGCGGCGTCAGCGAACATGAGCATTGCGTCGTTGCTGCTGACCATGTACTCGCCCCCGGCAGGGATGCCCGACGGGAAAGCTGAGCCGCCGCCGACCACCGTGCCGGCGGCGTCCTTACAGATGACGCCGATTCGTAGATCGCCCCAGTCCTCGCTCGTGGTGTTCGTTACGACGAACGACGCGGCTCCGTCCTGTACTGGCGACTCGATAGGAGCGATCGAAGCCGTCGGCTCGGTGCTCCCGTAGTCGCTTACGGCAAGGTTGGCTTCGATGCGCGCGACCGGTGCGCTCAGGACGTCGGACATCGTGCCGACAGCGGTCAGGCCGTCATCGGTGGTGAACGACTCGACCTGTTCCACCGTGGCCAGCAGGGCGTCGTCCGCGCCGTACAGGTTGAACGTCACGGTCGCGAACTCCCCCACGCCGCCGACGTTGTGAACGAGCGCGGTCACCCACGTGTACTCGGAGTTGCTGGGCTGCCCAAAGCCGGACTCGACGATCTCCGCGGTCGGCTCGGCGGGCGCCTTCTCGACCGGCTGAGTTTGTGTCGGTGCGCTGGTCGTCTCCTGCTCTGTGGCCGACGGCACCGACGTCGGACCGGCGCCCGAGGAGCAACTGGCAAGAAGGCCGGAGGTCAGGAAGAGAGCGGCGAGCGGCGCTGCAGCGCGCGCCCAGGATGTCGTCATGGGGGAACGCTACGCGTCAGCAGATCGTGCAACCGCCCAGACGGTACGAATTTCACCCTGTCGACCGTCCACGGACCAAGGAAAGGCTGCGCGAGCCATGCGTACATCGCCGCACGGGAGATGTTGATCTCCCGTGCCATCTCGGCCGGAGTCGTGTACTCGCCGTCGCTCCGCGCGGCCATCACCGCGGGGGTCAGTTGTCGCTCGCTGCGTCCTGCACCGAGACGTCGCGCTTGGCGGCGCGACGTCGGGTGCGGATCTTCTTGTCCGGCTCGGTGAAGCCGATTCTGCGCAGCTCGTCGACCGTCCAGCCTGCGCTCAGCGCAGCGTTGAAAGCACGCACGTCCTCGCGCTCGGCAGCCGCGATCCGCTCGCTGATGCGACGGTGAAACTCGGCAAGCTCGCGGTCGGTCTCCTCGCGGACGTCCGTGACGCTCTGCCGTGCTTCAGCGACGACGCGAATGGCCCCCATGCGTGCTTCCTGTGCGCGCTGTGCACGCTCCAGTGCTTCATCCACGCTCAGTGTCTTTGCCATGGTCTGAGCGTACGAGAGCGGTACCCAACGCGGAACCCCAACGCGCCGGCACGGCGCCCGTCGCGGCTCGCCGCAAGCACGGCCATCGCACCGCGCGCGACGCGCACCCAAGGCGTCCCGGACGGAGCAAGCTATACACTTAGCATGGCTAAGTGGCTCGATCAGTGGACGGTTCCGCCGGCCACTGGCACACTGGACGTGTGGTCCCCGCACGGGGCGGGGTCGCTGCGCTGGGCTGAAGGGCGGGTGGAACGCATGAGCGACGAGGCCCCTCGTTCGCGGCAGTTCGCCCGACGTCGACGCGCGAACGTCGTGGGCGGTCGACAGCACCGCCACGAGGTGAAGGTCACGCCCGAGGAAGAGGGCATGCTGCTTCGCCTGGCGCACGAGCAACGCGTGACCGTGCCGCGCCTTCTCGTGGAGTCCGCGTTGGCGTCTGGCACGTCGGAGACCCCGACCGAGCGTCGCAACGCGATGGCTCAGCTCTTCGGTCTGCACCGCCTGTTGGCTGCGGTGTCGAACAACGTCAACCAGATGGCGAAGGCGACCAACGCGACCGGCGAGGTGCAGGACGAGATGGTCGAGACGCTGCGGTCGGTGCGCCGTCTCGCCGAGCGGATCGACGCGACGATCGACGGGCTGAGTCGGCCGTGATGCCCAACGTCGTCCGGGGCGATCGCATGGCCGGACTGATGAGCTACCTCGCCGGACCGGGCCGTGCCAACGAGCACACCGAGCCGCACCTGGTCGCGGGCGACGCGGCGCTGATGGCGTGGCACAACGACGACGAGCTCGGGCGCGACGCGGCGATGCGGATCGCGCACCACCTGGACCAGCCGCGCACGGCCTACGACGTGCAGGTGACCGGTGGTCACGTGTGGCACTGCTCCCTGTCGCTGCGCGCCGATGAGGGCACGCTCACCGACGAGCAGTGGAACGCGATCGCGAACGACTTCGTGCGCGCGATGGGGTTCGACGACAACGACGGCACGAAGGCGCCGTGCCGGTGGGTCGCCGTGCGTCACGGTGTCTCGACGAACGGCAACGACCACATCCACCTCGGCGTGAACCTCGTGCGCGAGGACGGCACGAAGGCGTCGGTGCACAACGACTTCCGGCGCGCCCAGACCGCGGTGCGCGCGCTCGAGGTGAAGCACGGCCTGGAGCAGCTGGAGTCGGTACGGGCGGAGCGCTCGACGCGCGGCTACGACCCCGCCGAGCGCGAGGCGCAGGCGCGTGCACGGGCGCAGGCCAAGTATGAGCGAGCGAGCCGCGTCGAGGGCGGGCGCGTACCGGCCTGGGCGGCGCTGCCGGGGGCGGACCGACAGGCGCGCGTCGCGTCCGAGCTGCGCACCGACCAGCCCCGGTACCTGCTCGCGCTCAAGGTGCGCGGGTGCGCGAGCGCGAGCCAGGACGAGGCCGAGTTCGTGCGCCGCATGCGCCGCGCCGGACTGCTGGTCCGGGCCCGGTTCGCCGACGGGCGCACGGACGTCGTCACGGGCTACTCGGTGGCCGAGCGGCCGCAGGCCGGCGAGCGACCGATCTGGTACGGCGGCGGCCACCTCGCACGCGACCTGTCCCTGCCCCGCCTGCGCGACGGGTGGCCCGACACACCGACCGGAGCCAGCGACGCGGCGGCCGAGTGGAACGCCGCCAAGCGCGGCCGACGGGTCGTGTCCGCGGGTCGCGAGACGACCGAGCCGGACCCCGAGATGTGGGCCAAGCAGCACGACGAGCTGCGCGCGCTCGTCGACCGGTTGCGGTCGGTTCCGGTCGAGGATCGGGACATGTGGGCGACCGTCGCGCGCCAGACCGCGGGCGCGTTCGCCGCATGGTCGAACGCGACCGAGGAGACGCCCGGAGATCTCGCCGCGGCTGCCGACGCGCTGTCCCGCTCGGCCCAGACGCACCGACGCACGGTACGCCCGGACAAGGCCGGCACGATCGCCATCTCGGGTGCGGCGATGCTCCTGGCGAGCGCGGCCCGCGGCGGGCACGGGACCGTCGCGCAGGCCGCGATGATCCGTCAGCTGCTCCGGCTCACCCAGGCAGTGCACGGCGCGGCGATCGCGGCACAGCAGGAGCGTCATGCGCGCCTGCTCGCCGAGGACACCCGGGCACGGCTCGTGCGCGTGCGCGAGGCTCTGCCGGGCCTGACGCATAGCGGCGGCGGCACGGCGACGGTCACCGCGCCGGCGCCGACGATGACGGTGCTCGACCCGCAGGCGCAGGCCGTGCTCGACCGGCTCAACGCGGGACATACGGACGCGGGTACGACGGCGTCGCCGCTGCCGGCAGACCTCGAGGCGGCACGGCGACGGCACACGGTCCAGCCGGGCGCAGAGCGCGGCCCGGAGCGATAGGAGGGGGCAGGTCATGGCTGAGGAGAGCGACGGCATCGAGGAGGCGTTCGAGGGCCAGCTACGCGTGCTGGTCACCGCCGCCGGGCAGGTCGGGGAACGCCTCGCACGGATGCGCGAGCAGGCGCTGCGACGCGCCCAGGCACGTAGCGAGCAGCAGGCCCGCGAGATGCAGTCCCGGTTCGAGGTCGAGCGGCGCGCCGCCCGCGTCGAGCTCGGCAACGTCTACCGCTCGGACTGGTGGGACCGGGCATCCGCGGAACAGGTCGCCCAGACATATCAGGTCGCCAGGGCGTGGGCGCGTGAGGACCCGGACGCGGTGCGCGCCGAGGAGCACATGCGCACCGAGATGCGCGCGCGCTACGGGCTGGACCCCGACGGCCTCGCGGAGCGGTCGCAGGCCGAGCGCGACGCCCGCACGCCCGGGCCGCGGTTCGAGGCCCGCGACGAGCTCGACGGCTCGCAGCCGGTCCGCGTGCTCACGAAGGACGACGCGCTGGCGCTGATCGACCGCCTGCCGGCGGACGCCGACTTGGGACTGGTCGGACGCGGCGGAATGCGTGACGTGCTGGCGTGGAAGGGCAAGGACCCCGGCGTCGATCTCGCGATCGCGTCAAAGTTCCCGCACCTGATGAGCCAGGCGGAGCTCGTGGCAATCGCGGCTGCCGAGAAGGAACGCCACCGCGCCGCGGCGGAGCACGCCGAGGCCCAACGGCTCATGCAGCAGGCCGACCGCGAGGACCGGCTGGCGGACCAAGCGCGGAGCGCCGCTGAGCACGAACCAGACCCCGACGAGCGCGCGCAAGCGGCCGCCGAAGCCGCCGAGCGGGACGCCTTCGGCGACCGGGCACGCGCGGACGAGCGTGCCACGTACGACACCGCCGAACGCCGCGACGCCACCGCAAGCGAACTACGCGCCAACGGCATCCCTAGCGACGTCATCGAAACCCGGATGCGCGCCGACGTCAGCCAAGCCCGGCCCGCCACCGACGCCGTGGCGTTCAAGACCGCGGGCCGCGGCCCGAAGGCCCGCAAATCCCGCGGCCGCGCGGTCCGGGTTCAGCACACCGGACTCGACCGATAGACGTGAGAAGGGCACGCACTGGGACGCACCGTCGGCGCGACCTCTGCTACGGGAGCCCGACCCGCTTTCCCGGACATCCGGTCTGAGGCGATGATCGCCTCGGGAGAGGAGTCCGCGATGCCTGCAGCCAAGCCGCCGGAGTTTCGGCGTAGAGCGGTGGACCTGGCCCGGGCGGTGATACGCCGGTGCCGGTCGGCGCGACGGCCTGACGTCCGAGGAGCGCAAGGAGTTGGTCGAGCCGCGTCGCCGGACCCGTGTGCTGGAGATGGCCAGAACAAGATCCTGAAGCGCACGACGGCGTACTTCGCCGAGTGGACCGAGGGCTTCTACAACCCCGGGAGCCGACACTCCGGACTCGGCTACCGCAGCCCCACCGAGTTCGAAATCCCTCACGCCGCGGCAGAGCTCGCGGCATGATCAACCACCAGAACCCGTCCGGGGAACCGAGTCAGGTTCCGAAGGTGACCTAGAGATCCTCGATCTTCCCGAGCCACGCCAGACCGGCCACGGAGAGCTCATCCTAGACATTGGTCGCCGCGGGCATCGGCCCGTGGGACACCCCGGACACGCCGAGGCAACTCAAGGCACCGTCGGCGCTCGCGCGGGACATGTACCTACGCACGCCTGAACCGTCGCAGGAACTAGTAGCCGGGTTCTAGCGCGGCGACAGACCAGCACGAGAGGTCGTGCTAAGTCCTCAACGTCGCCCAAATGCGCTCGGCGATCCTTTGAGCCCCCATCAAGTCCTCCAGCGACACCTCAATGCAAGCTTTCTGCACCGAGAGCAATACCCCTCCCCCGCAATTTGACAATTGGACTCCAGGCGAGCCGAACTGGGCGAGATCGGCATTGCCTGCCAGGTAAG
>JAQSXQ010000593.1 GCA_029256565.1 Mycobacterium sp. | reverse complement strand
TACATCGCGTCGCAGAAGCGGCTCACGCGGTCTTGCCTTCCGCTTCGGCGAACGAGCCGAGGAGGTGCACGACCACCGACGCCGTCATCGGCACCGTCGACGCCGTCACGGCGGCCAACACGCGGTCGCCGACGCTGGTCGCGCAGGACGCCGGAACGATGCTCAGCACTGCATCGCGCGAGTGGCTTCCAACGAGGTAGATCATGCCCGGGGAGACCAGCGAGTACGGGTCGACGCACACCGCCACGCCACGCCTGATCACCCTCGAGGGTGCCGTGCGCCAGGCTCTTGGGTCGTACACCACGCGCCTGACCTCGCCGATCATCGATCCGAGGATGGACATCAGGTCGGGCAATTCAGTTCGCAGGTCGGCACTGTTGGGCCACCACACGCCATCGACGCCGCCGCGGGTCGTAGACCGCTCACAGAACGCCAGTCGGGACGAAATCTTGTCTGAAGGACGTTTCGACACCATGGACGGTGCTCCCATCCAGTTAGCCGAGCAGTCGCAAACGGTGGCCGATTGCTTGACCACACGAGTAGCTCGCGACCGTCCGAGCGTAACCCACGTAATGCCCGAACCCCGGCGGACGCGGTCGCGGCGAGATATCGACTCGGTGCCGGAAGAATCAAGCGACCCGACCGGCGGGAGTTGCCGAAAGGCGCGCACAGACCCCTCTAGAGTGCGAGGTTGTAAGCCAGTCTAGGGAGGGTCATGTCTGACGCAGTACTGGTGACGGGGGCCTTCGGCCTCGTCGGCTCGGCAACGGTGAAGCGGCTCGCAGCCGACGGACGCAAGGTGGTGGCGACCGACCTCGACGTGCCGGAGAACCGCAAGGCCGCAGGCGACCTTCCGCCGGGCGTCGAGGTGCGGTGGGCCGATCTGACCGACCCCGCGGAGGTCGCCGGATTGCTCGGCGCCGTCCAGCCCGCCGCGATCATCCACCTCGCCGCGATCATCGCCCCCTTCTGCTATGCGCGAGCGGCGTTGGCGCGCAAGGTCAGCGTCGATGCCACGGGATACCTCGTACACGCCGCGCTGGCCCAGGACACCCCTCCGCGGTTCGTCCAGGCGTCCAGCGTCGCGGTCTACGGCGCCCGCAATCCGCACCGCATCACCGACCTGCTGTCCGCCGACACCCCGATGCACCCGACGGACCTCTACGGCACGCACAAGGCCGAAGCCGAGGAACTCGTCCGGTCGTCGGCACTGGACTGGGTGGTGCTGCGCCTCGGCGGCGTGCTCACCACCGAGATCAGCTTCGACATCAAGCCGGAATTCCTCTTCTTCGAGAGCGCCCTGCCCACCGACGGCCGCATCCAGACCGTGGACGTCCGTGACGTCGCGCGGGCCTTCGCCGCGGCCACCACCGCGGACTGCGTCGGCGAGATCCTGCTCATCGGCGGCGACGATGCCACGCACCGACTCACCCAGGGCGACATCGGCCCGGCCACTGCCGCGGCGATGGGACTGGTCGGTGCGCTTCCGATCGGCAGGCGCGGCAACCCCGACAGCGACGTCGACTGGTTCGCCACCGACTGGATGGACACCACCCGGGCACAGGAAGTGCTGAAGTTCCAGCACGTTTCGTTCCCGGACATCCTCACCGAGACGGCGGACAAGGCAGGCTGGAAGCGCTACCCACTGCGCGCGGTCGCACCGGCCGTCGGCTTCATGCTGCGCAGGCAGTCTGCGTACCGCGATCACCCCGGACAGTGGGCCGACCCGTGGGGCGCCATCCGCGCCAAGTGGGGCGACCCGGGGCCCGACCGCGTCACCCAGTGATCAGCGCATGGCCGTGACGACGGAGTTCACCGCAACGCAGAAGCGGGCGCTGGCCATCGCGACCGTCCTCGCCGTCGGCTTCGGTGCGTACTTCCTCAGTTCCTACTTCATGGTCGTGGTCGTGGCTGCCGTCGCGGCCTACCTCTTCAACCCGCTGTTCGACTGGTTCGGCCAGCGCATGGGCCGAGGGCTGTCGGTGACGCTGACCGTGCTGTCGGCGCTGTTCGCGCTCATCATCCCGCTCAGCCTGCTGGTGCTCCTTGCCGTCGTCCAGATCAGCACCATGATCCGCAGCGTCTCGGAGTGGGTGGGACGGACCGATCCGACGACGCTCGGGGAGAAGGCGCTGGCACTGGCCAACGACACCGTGCACCGGGTGCCGTTCCTCGCCGACGTCGAGATCACCGAGGACATGGTCCGCGAGCGGCTCGCGACCGTCGCGCAGCACGCCGGTGAGTACGCCCTGACCTTCCTGCAGGGCGCGGCAGGCGGGCTTGCGGGCGGACTGACCGCAGCCGTCCTCTTCATCTACGTGTTCGTCTCGCTACTCACCAACCGCGAGCGCGTTCGGCTGCTGATCCGCAAGCTGAACCCGCTAGGCGAGGACGTCACCGACCTCTACCTCGAGAAGATGGGCGCCATGGTGCGGGGCGCGGTGTTCGGCCAGTTCGTGATCGCGCTGGCCCAGGGACTCGCCGGCGCCGTCTCGATCTACCTCGCCGGGTTCCACCAGGGGTTCTTCATCTTCGCGATCCTGCTGACCGCGATGTCGGTGATCCCGCTGGGCGGCGGCGTCATCAGCATCCCGTTCGGGATCGGCATGATGCTGTTCGGCAACGTCTGGGGTGGCGTCTTCGTCATCGTCTGGCACGTCATCGTGGTCACCAACATCGACAACGTGCTGCGGCCCATCCTGGTCCCCCGCCAGGCACGGCTGGACTCGGCGCTGATGCTGCTGGCCGTGTTCGCGGGCATCGGCATGTTCGGCTTCCTGGGCATCGTCATCGGCCCGGTGCTGATGATCGTCATCGTCACGACCATCAGCGTGTATCTCGCCGTCTTCAAGGGCGTCCCGATCCT
>JAQSXQ010000592.1 GCA_029256565.1 Mycobacterium sp. | reverse complement strand
GCGAACCGGGTGACGAAGCCGATCAGGATGAGGACGCCCGCGAGGAGTTCGATGACGCCGGCCCACCACAGCGGGAACGAGCCGAACGCGATGTCCACCGGTGCGGCGATCGGCCAGTCGAACAGCTTCTGCGTGCCGCGGATCGTGAACAGCAGGCCCAACACGATGCGGAACACGCTCACCGCCGCCGGCGTGACGGCGGTCAGCTTCGACTCGAAGTTCGTCATGGCGCAGACCCTACTGAGACGAAACCACCCGCCCGGCGAACCGGGCGGGTGGAATCGCGTGTCGGACCGACTTACACGTCGTAGTAGAGCGAGAACTCGTACGGGTGAGGCCGGATCTGGATCGGCATGATCTCGTTCTCACGCTTGTACGAGATCCAGGTCTCGATCAGGTCCTCGGTGAACACGCCACCCTCGGTGAGGTATTCGTGGTCCTCCTCGAGCTTGTCGATGACCGCGGACAACGAGGTGGGCGCCTGCGGGATCGCGGCGGCCTCGTCCGGCGGCAGCTCGTAGAGGTCCTTGTCGACGGGCGTCAGCGGCTCGATCTTCTTCTTGATGCCGTCGATACCGGCCATCAGCATCGCCGCGAACGCCAGGTACGGGTTGCCCGAGCTGTCCGGGCAACGGAATTCGAGACGCTTGGCCTTCGGGTTGTTGCCGGTGATCGGGATGCGGACGCACGCCGAGCGGTTGCGCTGGCTGTACACCAGGTTGATCGGTGCCTCGTAGCCGGGAACCAGACGCTTGTAGGAGTTCACCGTCGGGTTGGTGAACGCCAGCAGCGACGGCGCGTGGTGCAGGATGCCGCCGATGTAGTGGCGGGCGAGGTCCGACAGGCCCGCGTAGCCCGACTCGTCGTGGAACAGCGGCTGGCCGTCCTTCCACAGCGACTGGTGGGCGTGCATGCCGGAGCCGTTGTCACCGAACAGCGGCTTGGGCATGAAGGTGACGGTCTTGCCGTTCTTCCACGCCGTGTTCTTGATGATGTACTTGAACAGCAACACGTCGTCCGCCGCGTGCAGCAGGGTGTTGAACTTGTAGTTGATCTCCGCCTGGCCCGCGGTGCCGACCTCGTGGTGGCCGCGCTCGAGGATGAAGCCGGCGTTCTGGAGGTTGGTGGCCATCTCGTCGCGCAGGTCGACGTAGTGGTCGTACGGGGCGACGGGGAAGTAGCCGCCCTTGGGGCGCACCTTGTAGCCCAGGTTGGGGCTGCCGTCTGCTTCGAAGGGCTCGCCGGTGTTCCACCAGCCGGACTCGGAGTCGACCTCGTAGGAGGTGCCGTTGATCTTGGAGTCGAACGTCACCGAGTCGAAGATGTAGAACTCGGCCTCGGCACCGAAGAAGCAGGTGTCGGCGATGCCGGTGCTGGCGAGGTAGTTCTCCGCCTTGCGGGCCACGTTGCGCGGGTCGCGGGAGTAGGCCTCGCGGGTGAAGGGGTCGTGCACGAAGAAGCTGAGGTTCAGCGTCTTGGCCTTGCGGAAGGGGTCGATGCGCGCCGTCTCGGGATCGGGCAGCAGCATCATGTCCGACTCGTGGATGGACTGGAAGCCGCGGACCGACGAGCCGTCGAACGCGAGGCCGTCCTCGAAGACGCTCTCATCGAACGCCGAGGCCGGGATCGAGAAGTGCTGGACGACACCCGGAAGATCGCAGAAACGGATGTCGACGTACTCGACCTTCTCGTCCTGGATCGTCTTGATGATGTCGTCGGCCGTCTTTTCTGCCACTTAGAAATCTCCTTTGACTGGTTACCCGCCGACTGACGCTATGGACACGATGTTGCACGGCAGTCAACCGCATGTTGCGCCGACGTTACGCGTGTCCTGTTTTGGAGTCCCCATATGCTGGACCACATGGCCCGCACCTTCGGTTCTTGGCTCTCCGGTCCGCCTCAGCCAGAGGCTGGCGACCCGAGCGCAGGGCCCAACGAATACCCCGGCCAGCAGCTCGGCCTGCCGCCGTCGGGCAGCGGGTCGCTGGTCGGCTGGGGACGCCGTATCGGGGCGCTGGCCATCGACTGGTTCATCGCCTACGGGCTGGGTGCGCTGGCCATGTCGATGGGTCTGGTGTCGATGAACGTGCTCTCGACCGCGGTGCTGGTGATCTGGCTGATCCTCGGCGTCATCGCGGTGCGGCTGTTCGGCTTCACCCCGGGCCAGGCCGCGCTCGGCCTGCGCGTCGCGTCCGTCGACAACCGCATCCACGTCGGCATGGGCCGCGCGCTGGTGCGCGGCCTGCTGATCGCGCTCGTCGTCCCGCCGCTGTTCACCGACACCGACGGCCGCGGACTGCAGGACAAGGCCACCGGCACCGCAATCGTTCGGCGCTGATCTAGCGGCGACGGACGGTGCGCTGCACGCCCTTCATCTTCGCGTTGCCCGGCATCGGACCCTTCGGCATGGCGGCCGGGCCGACGCGCGAGCCCAGCGCCACGAGCCGCGACTCCAGCGAGTCCATCTGCTTGACCGTGATGTTGGCGGGCAGCTTGGTCAGGTGGCGCTCCAGCTTCGACAACGGCACCTCGCCCTCGCCGTTGCCGACCACGATGACATAGATGGGTACGTCGCCGACGAGTCGGGCGGTGCGCTTCTTCTCCTGCGCCAGTAGCGGTTTCACCCGGTTCGCCGAACCCTCGCCGACGAAGATCACCCCGGGCCGGCCGATCACGCGGTGCACTGCGTCGAAGTGACCCGTCGCCGCGACGCCCGGCGTGACGCGCCACTTGCCGCGCAGGTTGTCCAGCGCCCAGGCCGCCGCACCGGTCTGGCCCTCGGCCTTGCGATAGACGGACTTCTGAGCGCGCCGACCGAAGATGATGAACGCGACCAGCGCACCGAGCAGGATGCCCAGCGGGATCAGCGC
>JAQSXQ010000591.1 GCA_029256565.1 Mycobacterium sp. | reverse complement strand
CACCTCTCGGCGCTGGCGGAGGCGGGCACCAAGGCCGTCATCGCCTGCCCGATCGGATTCGTCGCCGACCACATCGAGGTGGTCTGGGATCTCGACAACGAGGTTCACGACCAGGCCAGGGACGCGGGAATCGCGTTCGCACGGGCCAGCACGCCGAACGCCCGCCGACGCTTCGCGCGCCTGGCGGTCGACCTGATCGACGAACTACGCCTCGGCGCCGAACCCGCCAGGGTCGCGGACCCGTCACCGGTTCCCGGCTACGGCTGCACGGTCAACGGAGCGCTGTGCACGCCGCAGTGCGTGTCCCAGCGGCCCGCTGCAGGGGCCGCGGCCGGCAAGCCGCCGGGCTAGTCGCGCCAGGCCGACTGCAGAATCGCGCCCACCGCCGCCAGGCGCGCGGAGCGCACCACGCCGGTCAGGGGCCGCAGCGCGTCGTTGGCGATCTGCATGTCATGTGTCGTCTGCAGGCCGATCGGCATCAGACCGGAACTGACCGTGATGATCGCGTCGACGCGCGCAGCGTTCTCGAGCACGCGCAGCGCCCGGGCGGGGGCGTGCTCGGGTGCCATGTGGGCGCTCCCGGACTCGAGGATCTGCTCGACGAGTCCGCGCGGATCGGCCACGTCCGCGCCGACGGTCCCGGCACGCAGCGTGCCGAGGGCATCGGCGGCGGAACGCACCGCCGACCGCAGATCGAGTTCGGCCTGGCCGAGGTCGTGGTAGTCGGCCAGCGGAGCGGTCGGCAGCGAGTAGACGGTCCAGGACAGCGCCAACGGATCGCCGTACTCGGCCTCCACGTCGTAGTCCGCCTCGTCGTCGTAGAGGAAGTCGGGCACCAACCCGACCGCGTCACCGCGCGCCGACGTCACGACGATGGCCTCACCCGCGGTGATGGCGTCGGTCTGGAACTGCGTGCCCGGTGCCAACCCGCGGACGTCGCCCGGCACGGGCAGGACGACGTGGAATGCAGGCTCACCCGTCGCCGGGCCTGCCGCGGTACGCAGCGTCTGCAGCATCGACACCGCACCCGCGTCAGTCAGGTCCGGCCATGGCAGACCGGTCCGGCCGGCGGCAACCGAATCGTATGCGGTCACCGAATGCCTTGGCGCCCAGAGGGATAGCGCATCGAGAACGTCATCTGGCGCCGCGACGCCTGCGAGCCAGGCATTGGCCCACACGGAGAGAGAAACACTGGGACACCACATGATGACCGCAGTGTAATAGTTGACGGCCGCACGGGCCGCCGACGCGATACGCTGGCAACATGCCCGTCTGGTTGCTCTGGCTGATCGCCGCAGTGGGGTTGGCCGGGGCGGAGGCCCTCACCGGCGACCTGTTCCTGCTGATGCTCAGCGGCGGCGCCCTGGCCGCAGTCGGATCCAGCCTGCTGATCGACAACTTCGTGGTCGACGGCGTCGTCTTCGCGGTGGTGTCGATCCTGCTGCTCGTCCTGGTGCGCCCGGCCCTGCGGCGCAGGTTCGCGGCCGGTACGGGACTGCCGGACTTCGCCAAGGCGCTCGAGGGCAAGAACGCACTGGTGCTCGATCGGGTGGCCCGCCACGAGGGACAGGTCAAGCTCGACGGTGAGGTCTGGACGGCGCGTCCACTCAACGACGACGACGTCTACGAACCCGGGGACCACGTCACCGTCGTGCGCATCGACGGCGCCACCGCAGTCGTCTTCAAGTCCGTCTGAGTTAGGGGAAACCGCAATGGAAGGTGCTGTCGCCGGACTCGTCCTGGTTGCCGTGCTCGTACTGTTCGCCATCATCGTCGTCGCCAAGTCCGTCAAGGTGATCCCGCAGGCCGAGGCCGCGGTGATCGAACGACTCGGCCGGTACAGCAAGACGGTGTCGGGGCAGCTGACCCTGCTGTTGCCGTTCGTCGACAAGATCCGCGCCAGGGTCGATCTGCGCGAGCGGGTGGTGAGCTTCCCGCCGCAGCCGGTCATCACCGAGGACAACCTGACCGTCAACATCGACACCGTCGTCTACTTCCAGGTGACCAGCCCGCAGGCCGCGGTCTACCAGATCAGCAACTACATCGTCGGCGTCGAACAGTTGACCACCACGACCCTGCGCAACGTCGTCGGCGGCATGACGCTGGAGCAGACCCTCACCTCGCGCGACCAGATCAACGGTCAGCTCCGCGGCGTCCTCGACGAGGCCACCGGCCGGTGGGGACTGCGCGTGGCACGCGTCGAACTCCGCAGCATCGACCCGCCGCCCTCCATCCAGGACTCGATGGAGAAGCAGATGCGCGCCGACCGCGAGAAGCGCGCGATGATCCTCACCGCGGAGGGCAACCGCGAGGCGTCGATCAAACAGGCCGAAGGGCAGAAGCAGGCCCAGATCCTGTCGGCCGAGGGCGCCAAGCAGGCGGCGATCCTCGCTGCCGAGGCCGACCGGCAGTCCCGGATGCTGCGGGCCCAGGGCGAACGCGCGGCGTCCTACCTGCAGGCGCAAGGCCAGGCCAAGGCGATCGAGAAGACGTTCGCAGCCATCAAGGCCGGGCGCCCGACACCCGAAATGCTGGCCTACCAGTACCTGCAGACGCTCCCGCTGATGGCCAAGGGCGAGGCGAACAAGGTCTGGCTGGTGCCCAGCGATTTCGGCTCGGCGCTGCAGGGCTTCACCAAGATGCTCGGAGCGCCCGGCGAGGACGGCGTGTTCCGCTACCAGCCGTCGCCGGTCGAGGGTGATCTGCCCAAGCCCGAAGACGATTCGGCCGAGGTCGCCGAGTGGTTCAACACCAAGACCGACCCGGAGATCGCCGAGGCGGTGGCCAGAGCAGAGGCGGAGGCGCGCAAGCCCGTCGCCAGCGCGATCGACGCCCCGCCGCAGTACGCACCGCTCTCGCAGCAGGCCCAGCC
>JAQSXQ010000590.1 GCA_029256565.1 Mycobacterium sp. | reverse complement strand
TACGTCTAGCCGGGCAGAATGGGCGGGTGTCCACCGCGTCGGCCCCTTCGGGAGTGCAGCAGACCGTGGACGCGGTGTGGCGGATGGAGGCGGCCAAGATCGTCGCCACGCTGACCCGCCTCGTCGGAGACGTCGGGCTCGCCGAGGACCTCGCCCAGGAAGCGCTCGTCGACGCGCTCGAGCAGTGGCCCACCACCGGCGTGCCGCGCAACGCTGGCGCCTGGCTGACCACGGTCGCCAAGCGCAAGGCCATCGACGGCTGGCGACGCCTGGACCGCCAGGACGCCAAGTACGCGGCGCTGGCCCGCGACCTCGAGACCACGCACGACGAGGCGTGGGACCCCGACCGCATCGACGACGACGTGCTGCGGCTGATCTTCATCTCCACCCACCCGGTGCTGTCGCGGGAGAACCAGATCGCGTTGACGCTGCGGGTCGTCGGCGGTCTGACCACCGAGGAGATAGCACGGGCGTTCCTCGTGCCCAAGGCGACCATCGCCCAGCGCATCGTGCGGGCGAAGAAGACCCTCGGCGACGCCCGGGTGCCGTTCGAGGTGCCGGATCCCTCGGAGTACCCCCGGCGACTCTCGGCGGTGCTCGGCGTCATCTACCTCGTCTACAACGAGGGCTACTCGGCGTCGTTCGGCCGGCGCTGGATCCGCGACGAATTGTGCACGGAGGCATTGCGTCTGGGCCGCGCGCTGGCCGCGCTGGTGCCCGACGAGCCCGAGGCGCACGGCCTGGTCGCGCTCATGGAGTTCCAATCCTCGCGCTTCTCGGCGCGGTCCGGCCCCGACGGCACGCCCATCCTGCTGGAGGACCAGGACCGCGCCGCGTGGGACCGGGCTCAGATCGTCCGCGGTGTCGCCGCCCTGGAACGGGCTTCGATGGCGTTGCAGCGCAAGGGAACCGGCTGGGGCCCGTACGCACTGCAGGCCGCGCTGGCCGAATGCCATGCCGTCGCGCCGACCGCGGCCGACACCGACTGGGCGCGCATCGTCGCGCTGTACGACGGGCTGCTCCAGATCGCGCCGTCGCCGGTGGTCGAGCTGAACCGCGCCGTCGCCGTCGCAATGCACTCCGGGCCCGGTGACGCCCTTGCGCTCGTCGACGACATCACCGGCCTCGAGGGGTCCTACCTGTTGCCCAGCGTGCGCGGCGAGCTGCTCGCCCGGCTGGGCCGCGACGACGAGGCCGCCGCCCAGTTCGACGTCGCCGCCACGCTGACCACCAACGATGCCGAACGAACGGTTCTGCAGGGCAAGGCCGTTCGCGCACGCAGAGAGAAGACGCCATGAGTGAGACCACCCGCGCGGTGCTGTTCGACTTCTCCGGGACGCTGTTCCGGCTCGAGGAGGACGACAGCTGGTTCGACGACATCCTGGTCGACGAGAAGGTCGTCGACGAGCACGTCCGCGCCGAGTTGATGTACCGGCTGACCGCGCCGACGGGGCGACCGGTCGAGATGTCCGACGAGCAGTACCACAGCTGGGTCAACCGCGACCTGCAGCCGCATCTGCACCGCGAGGCCTACCTGCACGTGATGCGCGAGTCCGGACTCACCGACGCTCACGCCGAGCAGCTCTACGCCCGCACCGTCGACCCGTCCTACTGGGTGCCCTACCCCGACACCGCCGAGGTGCTGCAGCGCCTGCGGCGGGCCGGGATCGCCGTCGGCGTCGTGTCGAACATCGCGTGGGACATCCGGCCGACGTTCCGCAGTCTCGGCGTCGAGGACCTGGTGACGGAGTTCGTGCTGTCGTTCGAGGTGGGCGCGGTCAAGCCGACCCCGGAGATCTTCAACACCGCGCTGTCGCGTCTCGGGGTGGATGCCGCCGACGCGCTGATGGTCGGCGACAGCGAGGAGGCCGACGGTGGCGCGCTGGCCGTCGGGTGCCGGTTCGCGCTCGTCGACCCGCTGCCGACCACTGAACGGCCCAACGGCCTGCTCGAGGCCGTGACGGGTGCAGGCGTCGAGGTCTAACCTTCCAAAGATGGCTGACGGCAACCCAACCCCGCCCTGGTGGCTCAAGCCCATGAACAAGGTCTTCATGACCGTGATGAAGCTCGGCGTCTTCGGGGGGGACGGCCCCGTGATCCTCACCGTGCCGGGCCGCAAGACCGGCAAGCCGCGCCCGACGCCGATCACGCCGATGGTGGTCGACGGCACCCGCTACGTGGTCGCCGGTTTCCCCGGTGCGGACTGGGAACGCAATGCCCGCGCGGCCGACACCGCGACGCTGACCACCGGCAAGCGCCGCGAGACGGTCCGAATGGTCGAGTTGTCGGCCGACGAAGCCCGTCCGCTACTGCGCCAGTTCCCCACGCTGGTGCCGACCGGAGTCAGCTTCATGAAGCGCTCGGGCCTCGTCACCGACGGCACGCCCGACGAGTTCGAGGCCCTCGCCGGGCGGTGTGCCGTGTTCCGGTTCGACCCGGTTACAGGTGCGGAGCGTTCTTGATCGGCTCGTCCTGCTTGCCCGCGGTCTGGCAGTAGGTCGACACGGCGAGCCGGGTGCCCGTGACCTCGAGCGACGCGGGTTCGGCGCCCTTCTCGTCCTTCAGCATCTTGTTGATGGCCTCGTTCTGGGTCTTCTCGTCGGCACCCACGAAGTCCTTGCACGGGGTGTCGCCACCCTGAACCGACGGCGAGCAACCGACCAGCATCAGTCCAGCAGCAATACCGGACACCAACACACCAGTTACGCGCTTCATCGTCGTCTCCTTCATCGTGGCGCGCTGAGCACGCCGTTGCGGGCCTTCTCTACCCCTGGGCGAGCGCTGCGAAACTCGGCGACGCCACGCTCTACAGTCGTTCCGTGAGCTCAGACAACCCGTTCGACCCGTCTCTGTGGCAACCCGTGCAGGGCTTCGA
>JAQSXQ010000589.1 GCA_029256565.1 Mycobacterium sp. | reverse complement strand
CAGGGCAAGACGCGCCTGCTGCGCGCGCTCACCGGCCTGCTCGACGAGTGGACGCCCGTCATCGACGGCTCGGAACTCAACGAGCACCCGTTCAGCCCGATCACCCCCGAATCCATTCGCCGGGTGGCGACCTCGGGTGACGACCTGCCGATCAGCTGGCTGCACCGCAGCGACCGCTACACCGAGAAGCTCGCGACCCCGGACACCAGCGTGGCCGACCTCGTCGGCGACATCGACCCGATCAAGGTGGCGGAGGGGCGCAGCCTCGGCGACCCGGAGACCATCGCCTTCGGCCTGATCCCGCGCGCGCACCGCGGCGTCGTCGCGATCAACGAGCTGCCCGACCTCGCCGAGCGCATCCAGGTGTCGATGCTCAACGTGATGGAGGAGCGCGACATCCAGGTCCGCGGCTACACGCTGCGGCTGCCGCTCGACGTCCTGGTGGTCGCCAGCGCGAACCCCGAGGACTACACCAACCGCGGCCGCATCATCACCCCGCTCAAGGACCGCTTCGGTGCCGAGATCAGGACGCACTACCCGATCCGCCTGGACGCCGAGGTCGGTGTCATCACCCAGGAGGCGCACCTGGCGGCCGATGTGCCGGAGTACTTGATCCAGATCCTCGCCCGGTTCGCCCGCGCACTGCGCGAGTCGTCGTCGATCGATCAGCGGTCGGGTGTCTCGGCCCGCTTCGCGATCGCCGCGGCCGAGACGGTTGCGGCCGCGGCGCGGCACCGGTCGACGATCCTCGGCGAGCAGGAGCCGGTGGCCCGCGTCGTCGACCTCGCCACCGTGGTCGACGTGCTGCGCGGCAAGCTCGAGTTCGAGTCCGGCGAAGAGGGCCGCGAGCAGGCCATCCTGGAGCACCTGCTGCGCCGGGCGACCGCCGACACCGCACAGCGCCTGCTCGGCGGCATCGACGTGGGACCGCTGGTGGTTGCCGTCGAGGACGGTGCGCCGGTGACGACGGGGGAGCGGGTGTCGGCCAAGGACGTGCTGGCCGCCGTGCCGGATCTGCCGGTGGTCGACGAGATCGCCGAGCGCCTCGGCGCGCAGAGCGACGGTGAACGGGCAGGCGCCCTGGAGCTGGCGCTCGAAGCCCTGTACCTGGCCAAGCGGATCGACAAGGTGTCCGGCGAGGGCGAAACCGTCTATGGCTGAACGCGGTACGACGATCAAGCGGCGAGGGACGAGACGCGTTGAGGAGTGCCGCCATGGCTAAGCGCCTCTCGCGGTACTCCCGGTACACCGGCGGGCCCGACCCGCTGGCGCCGCCGGTTGACCTGCGCGACGCACTGGAGCAGATCGGCCAGGACGTCATGGAGGGCAGCTCGCCGCGGCGGGCACTGCAGGAGCTGTTGCGGCGCGGCACCCAGAACCAGCGAGGTGCCGACCGGTTGGCCGCCGAGGCCAACAGCAAGCGCCGGAAGCTCCTGCAACGCAACAATCTCGACGGCACGCTGCAGGACATCAAGAAGCTGCTCGACGAGGCCGTGTTAGCCGAACGCAAGGAGCTCGCGCGGGCTCTCGACGACGACGCGCGTTTCGGCGAACTCCAGATGGAGTCGCTGTCGCCCTCGCCGGCCAAGGCCGTGCAGGAACTCGCCGAGTACGACTGGCGTAGCCAGGAGGCGCGCGAGAAGTACGAGCAGATCAAGGACCTCATGGGTCGCGAGATGCTCGACCAGCGCTTCGCAGGCATGAAGCAGGCGTTGGAGAACGCGACCGACGAGGACCGTCAGCGCGTCAACGAGATGCTCGACGACCTCAACGAGCTACTCGACAAGCATGCCCAGGGGCAGGACACGCCCCAGGACTTCCAAGACTTCATGGCCAAGCATGGCGAGTACTTCCCGGAGAACCCGCAGAACATCGACGAACTGCTGGACTCGCTCGCCCAACGTGCCGCGGCCGCCCAGCGCTTCCGCAACAGCCTCACCGAACAGCAGCGCGCGGAACTCGACGCGCTGGCACAGCAAGCCTTCGGCTCGCCGTCGCTGATGAACGCGCTGAATCGGCTGGACTCCCACCTCCAGTCGGCCCGCCCGGGTGAGGACTGGTCGGGTTCGGAGAACTTCAGCGGCGACAACCCCATGGGGATGGGCGAGGGCGCGCAGGCGATGGCCGACATCGCCGAACTCGAACAGCTCGCCGAGCAACTCTCGCAGAGCTACGCCGGCGCGCAGATGGACGACGTCGACCTCGACATGCTGGCCCGTCAGCTGGGCGAGGACGCTGCCGTCGACGCCCGAACCCTCGCCGAACTCGAGCGTGCCCTGATGGAGCAGGGATTCCTCGATCGTGGCTCCGACGGGCAGTGGCGACTGTCGCCCAAGGCCATGCGCCAGCTCGGTCAAGCCGCGCTTCGTGATGTGGCGCAACAACTCTCGGGGCGACACGGCGAACGCGACACGCGTCGCGCCGGCGCCGCCGGTGAGCTGACCGGTGCGACGCGGCCGTGGCAGTTCGGTGACACCGAGCCCTGGAACGTGACGCGCACGCTGACCAACGCCGTACTGCGGCAGGCCGGAACGGGCGTCGCGGAGCCGCCCCTGCGGATCAGCGTCGACGACGTCGAGATCTCCGAGACCGAGACCCGCACCCAGGCGGCGGTGGCACTGCTCGTCGACACGTCGTTCTCGATGGTGATGGAGAACCGCTGGCTGCCGATGAAGCGGACCGCACTGGCGCTGCACCATCTGGTCAGTACGCGCTTCCGGTCGGACGCGCTGGAGATCATCGCCTTCGGGCGTTACGCGCGCACCGTGTCTGCCAGCGAACTCGCCGGGCTCGAAGGCGTCTACGAACAGGGCACCAATCTGCACCACGCGCTGGCGCTGGCCACCCGCCACCTCCGGCGTCATCCCAACGCCCAGCC
>JAQSXQ010000588.1 GCA_029256565.1 Mycobacterium sp. | reverse complement strand
GTCGGTGATCAGACCCGACGAGGTCTCGCTGCGGCAGGCCGCGCAGATCCTCAACGACGGGGAGCGAGTCACGATTCTCGGAGGCGCCGGAGTGCAGGGCGCTCACGATGAACTCGTCCGGCTCGCGGGCACCCTCAACGCGCCGGTCGTGCACGCGCTGCGCGGCAAGGAGTTCATCGAGTACGACAATCCGTACGACGTGGGCATGACGGGGTTGCTCGGCTTCGCCTCGGGATACAAGGCCATCAAGGAGGCCGACACGCTGCTGATGCTCGGCACGGACTTTCCGTATCAGCAGTTCTATCCGAAGAACGCGCGGATCGTGCAGGTGGACGTCCGAGGGCGAAACCTGGGCCGTCGCACCCCGATCGACCTCGGCCTGGTCGGCACCGTCGCCGATACGTGTGAGGCGCTGCAGCCGCTTCTGGTCCAGAAGCAGGACCGCGCGCACCTCGACCGGTCGCTGCGGCATTACGTCAGGACGCGCAAGTCGCTCGACGGACTCGCCGTCAACGATCGCGACAAGACCCCGATCCGCCCGGAATACGTTGCGGGGCTTGCCAACGAGCTGGCCACCGACGACGCGGTATTCACCGTCGACGTCGGCTCGCCCGTCGTGTGGGCGGCGCGCTACCTGAAGATGAACGGCAGGCGACGTCTCGTCGGCTCGTTCAATCACGGCACCATGGCGTGCGCCCTACCTCACGCGATCGGTGCTCAGACGGCGTTTCCGGATCGTCAGGTGATCGCCCTCGCTGGCGACGGCGGTCTCACCATGCTGTTCGGCGAACTGATCACGCTCATTCAGAACCGCCTGCCGGTCAAGGTGATCGTGTTCAACAACTCGTCGTTGAACTTCGTGGAGCTGGAGATGAAGGCGGCGGGCATCGTGAACTTCGGCACCGACCTCGACAACCCCGACTTCGCGGCCGTGGGCCGGGCGCTGGGGGCGTTCGGCAGGCGCGTCGAGCATCCCGGCGAATTGGAGGAGGCGCTGAGCGAGGCCTTCGCCCACGACGGGCCCGCCATCGTCGACGTGGTCACCGCGCGCCAGGAGATGTCCGTCCCACCCGCCATCAGCGCCGAACAGGCGAAGGGCTTCTCGCTGTACGCGATCAGGACGATCATGGCCGGCCGGGCCGACGAGCTGCTCGACCTGGTCACCACGAACGTCGCCCGGCGAATTCTGGACTGATCCGGTAGCTGCCACCTCGGCCACACGGGACTGTCTCAGAGGATGGTGAACGTGTCGGCCGAGAGGAAGAAGCCTCGTGGTCCTGTCCCGCCGGCCTGGGTGCAGGTCAGTCCGTCGCTGGCTGACGTGCAGGTGACGGTGGTCCCCGACCTCAGCGGTGCGGTCACGCTCTGGCCGTAGGCCAGCGTGTGGGGCGATTGGAATCCGTCGCCCTGAATGATGGTCGCGCACGGCTGTTTGGGTGCACCATCGAAGTAGCCGAATCGCACGGCATTACCCTGCTCGATGCCGGGGTAGAAGTCGCATAGTGCATTCGCGGCGACGGTGTGCGGATCCTCTCCGGTTTGGCAAGCCAGGCCGCCGTCCACGAAGCGGCACTGAATCCGACCGCTCGGCGTGGCGAACGAGTGGAACGAGTACTGCGGGCCTTCCGAACTGCCTTCGACGAAATCGGTGAGCGGCCGCGATGCGGCCGGTGCGGGCGCCTGTGCGCCACCGGGTTCCCCGGTGCCGGTGGCAGATGGGGCGATCGGCGCCGACGACGTGACCGGGACGGGCGAGGATGCGGCGGACGATTCCTCGGGCCCCGAGGAGCAGCCCGCCATCGCAGCGGTGAGAACGACGGCGGCGACCACAGTCGCTCGAAGACGTGCAGTGGATGTCATCGATGTCCGGTTCTGTTCGTGGGTGGGGCGTTCGCTCGAACGTCCCCCTTCATCCTGACGCTCTCCGACTCAGCGGAGCAATCTGGCCAAGCCGCTGACCGGGCCGCGGCCACGGCCGATCGGATAAGTGGCGCGCCAGCAAAATCCGCTACGCCCCTTGCCTTGCGTCGGGCACGATCGTCACACTACGATCTGACGGGCTCGACGATAATTTGCTGAGGTCCACATCCCCGTGTCCCGCAGTGCTGCATCACTCGGTACCTACGGGAAGTTCGGATATGAGCGCGAAGCACATCGGTCGGGTCGGCGCGTTGGCGATGGCGATGGGAGTCGGCGCCGCTACATTCCAGAGCGGCTCCATGCCGAACGCCCCCCTCGCGCCCGCGCCGGAGCCCGACCGCACCACCCGCCAATTGCAGTGGGTTCCTATGTCGGCGCACGCCATCTGGGCACCTCCCACCGCTGCGGGTCAACCGACCCTCAGCCATGCTGGCGCGCCGGCGACGCCGCCGCTGGGCGGCGCGACTGCCTCCCGCGACGATGTGCCGACGTGGCCGTGGCTCGTCGACTCTGAGCCCGCTCTCGGCGTCCCCGGCCTCAGTGTCCCCTTCCTGCAGCGGTCGTCACGGGCGGCTGACGGAGCCGGAGAGGGACCTGCCGCGGAGAACGCGCTGAGATTCGCTACCAACCGGGCCGTGGCGTCGATCAACGTTCCCGCCGTGAACACCGTGCCGGTCGGCCACTTCGATGTCGGCGAACTCAACGCGCTGCTGAATCCGCTCTTCGACGTCGCGGGGATGATTCCGCTCCTCAACGTCTTCATCGGCAACGGAATCGACGGGACGGCGGCCAACCCCAACGGTGGCGCCGCCGGTCTGTTCGCCGGTAACGGCGGCGACGGATTCAGCCGCACCATTGCTGGCACAGGCAGGGGCGGCATCGGCGGTGCGGCCGGGCTGTTCATCGGCAATGGAGGCCGCGGAGGGGCAGGCGCTCCGGGGTTCAACGGTGCTCAGCCGTC
>JAQSXQ010000587.1 GCA_029256565.1 Mycobacterium sp. | reverse complement strand
GCCAGGGCATCCACCACCACGACGCCCGCCGCCCAGGATCCGGGCCGCCAGTACGGGGTGATGTCGGTGATGCCGGGCGCGGCCGTGCCTGCGAACAGCACCGTGCCGTACATGTCGCCGTTCACCAGCTGGCTGGGGGCACGAGTGGGCTTGCGTAGTGCGGCAAGCTGATTGAGCAGGTCGATCGAGCGCTGCCCGTCGGCGGCACCCGGTGCGACCATCGCCCCGGGCGGAAGCGAATGCAGCGGCCGGTCCTCCCACGCCGCGCGATCCGCGGCGGTGAAGACGTCGACCTCGTTCCACGGCACGCCCGGCGGCTGCGTCAGGAATCGCGGCCGCTCCAGCTTCGCGGTGGCCTCGTGCAACCGGACGGCCGCCGACACCACCTCGTCGTGCCGAGGTTCGGGACTACCCGCGACGAACGTGTCGGCGCGCCACCCGGCGACGACGTAGCGGCCGTCGGTGGAGCGCACCGGCCGGGCCAGCCGTACGCCGTCGACGAACAGCGTCTCCCGCACCTTGGCCGACCATGCGGCACGGGCTGGATCGGCCACCATCGACAGCACGACCTCGCCGCAGCGCCAGCCACCCTCCCAACTGGGGCCGAGTTCGACCGGCCGCAGTCCGGTCAGGCCGAACGCCGCAAGCACGTGTTCAGGCGGCCCGTCGACAGTCACGGCCACAGCCTAAGGCGTTGACCGGCAGATTCGGCGTCAGTACATGACCATGTCGGGTTCGAGTTGCTTGGCCCACGCCACGATCCCGCCCTGCAGGTGCAGTGCGTCGGCGAAACCAGCCTTCTTCACCGCTGCGAGCGCCTCTGCGGAGCGAACACCGGTCTTGCAGTACAGCACTGGAACCCGGTCGTGCGGCAGACGCGCCAGCCCGTCGCCGGCCTCCAGCGCGGACTTCGGGATCAGCTCGGCGCCGTCGATGTGGTTGATGTCCCACTCGACCGGTTCGCGCACGTCGATCAGCGCGTACTTCGTGCCCGAGTCGAGCATCTCGCGCAGCTCCCGCGGGGTGACGGTGGCGCCGGACGCGGCTTGTGCGGCCTCGTCGGACACCACGCCGCAGAACGCCTCGTAGTCGATCAGCTCGGTGATCTTCGGCGTCGCCGGGTCCTTGCGGATCTTGATCGTGCGGTAGGTCATGTCCAGGGCGTCGTACACCATCAGCCTGCCGAGCAGCGGATCGCCGATGCCGGTCAGCAACTTGATGGCCTCGGTGCCCATCACCGAGGCGATCGACGCGCACAGGATGCCGAGCACGCCGCCCTCGGCGCACGACGGCACCATCCCCGGTGGTGGCGGCTCCGGGTAGAGGTCGCGGTAGTTCAGGCCCAGTCCGTTCGGCGCGTCCTCCCAGAACACCGACACCTGGCCCTCGAACCGGTAGATCGAGCCCCACACGTAGGGCTTGCCGGCCAGCACGGCCGCGTCGTTGACCAGGTAGCGGGTCGCGAAGTTGTCGGTGCCGTCCAGGATCAGGTCGTACTGCTCGAACAATTCGACGGCGTTCTCGGGCTCCAGGCGCACCTCGTGCAGCCGGACGTCGACCAGCGGGTTGATCTCCTTGATGGAGTCACGCGCGCTCTGCGCCTTCGACCGGCCGATGTCGGACTGGCCGTGGATGATCTGGCGCTGCAGGTTCGACTCGTCGACGACGTCGAACTCGACGATGCCGATGGTGCCGACGCCCGCGGCGGCGAGGTAGAGCAGCGTCGGAGAACCGAGCCCACCGGCGCCGATGACGAGGACGCGCGCGTTCTTCAGGCGCTTCTGCCCGTCGACGCCGAGGTCCGGGATGATCAGGTGGCGGCTGTAGCGGGCCACCTCTTCGCGCGTCAGTGACGCGGCGGGTTCCACCAGCGGTGGCAGCGGTGAGGACACCGGTACTCCCTCGATCGAAGTCTGTTCCTGATGACCATCACACCAGGCTCAGAGGTTCAACGACAATCGCCTGCCAGACCTTCCCCGGGAGCGACGAGCGCACTCCCGGCTCCGACGAGCGTGCGCGAACTCGGGTTTTCGCGCGGCGTGTCGCCCGCAGACACGCACGCTCGCGGGAAGAAGAGAGGTGGTGATCAGGCGATCGGGTAGGGCCAGGGGTTGAAGCGGCAGGTCTTGCCGTCGGCCTGCACCGACTCCGGGTCGAACTTCGCGTCGTCGTCGTTGCTGGTCGAGAACGTCTGCTGCATCATGATCGGCGCGAGCGCGCCGTTCTCCGCGCACGGTTCGTGGCGCTGGTAGCCGATGGCGTGGCCGACCTCGTGGTTGATCAGGTACTGGCGGTAGGACCCGATGTCGCCCTGGAACGGCACCGCGCCGCGCACCCAGCGCGCCTCGTTGACGAACACCCGCGGCTGGTCGGTGAGGTAGGCCGGGTTGTAGCAGGACGCCTCGAGCTGGATGTCGTACCCGCAGCCCTCGCGGACCGTGATCGGCGACGTCAGCGAGATCCGGAAGTCGGGCGCCTGCGCGGGGTCGTCGGTGCGGACGAACGCGAACTGTGGGTTGTGCGTCCAGCTCTTGGGGTTGGCCAGCGTTTCGGTGACCATTCGCGCGAACGCCTCGTCACCACCGATGGCCGCGGTGTCGATGCCGTCCTCGACCTCGACGGTGTAGGTGAACGTCTTGGTGGTGCCCTCCCCGACCCTCGGCGAGGTGCCGGGCACGACGTGCCACGTCTTGGCGCCCGCCTCGGTGAAGGCCCCGCCCTCGGGCAGGATGCCCGTCGGCAGGTTCGCGTCGAACTGGGTCAGCCCCTTGGGCGGCGCACCGATGATCGCGGTGCTCGACGCGTCGAACGTCGGTGGGCCCTGCACCGGGCCTGCGGCATCGACCGGTTCCACCGTCGACGGCGACGTGACGGTCTGGAACA
>JAQSXQ010000586.1 GCA_029256565.1 Mycobacterium sp. | reverse complement strand
CAGCGACTCACGGTCACTGCCCAGCACCACGGCGCGGTGTTCGAATGCGGCGCGTCCGGCGAGGGTCCACGCCACGTCGAGGTCGGTGACGTCGTGGCCGTCGAGGTAGGAGCTGAGCTTGGTCGCCTGCCCGGCGAGAGCGGCAGGAGATTTGGCAGTGAGTACCCACGGCAGCAGTGGTGCCGTCGGCGGCGTCTCGGCCGAGGTCGAACGGTCCACTGCCGCAGGCTCTTCGACGATCACGTGTGCGTTGGTGCCGCTGATGCCGAACGACGAGATGCCTGCCCGGCGGGGCGTGGGTCCCGCGGGCCACGGCTGCGCCTCGGCCAGCAGGGACACCGCACCGGCTGTCCAGTCGACGTGCGGGCTGGGCTCGTCGACGTGCAGCGACTTGGGTAGCACGTCGTTGTGCATCGCCATGATCATCTTGATGACGCCTGCGACGCCTGCCGCAGCCTGGGTGTGGCCCATGTTGGACTTCACGGACCCCAGCCACAGCGGGTTCGACCGCTCCTGGCCGTAGGTGGCGAGCAGTGCCTGGGCCTCGATCGGGTCACCGAGCGGGGTGCCGGTGCCGTGGCCCTCCACGACGTCGACCTGAGCGGTCGTCAGGCCTGCGTTGGCGAGCGCGGCGCGCACGACGCGCTGCTGCGACGGGCCGTTGGGCGCGGTCAACCCGTTGGACGCGCCGTCCTGGTTGACGGCGGTGCCCTTCACGACCGCGAGCACCTGGTGACCGTTGCGCAGCGCGTCGGACAGTCGCTCGACGACGAGCACGCCGCCGCCCTCGGCCCAGCCCACGCCGTTGGCGGCGTTGGCGTAGGGCTTGCAGCGGCCGTCGGGTGCGAGGCCGCGGTGGCGGCTGAACTCGACGAAGATGGTGGGCGTCGCGTTGACGGTGACACCGCCGGCGAGCGCGAGGTCGCATTCGCCGAGGCGAAGGGCCTGGACGGCCATGTGCAGTGCCACCAGCGACGAGGAGCACGCGGTGTCGACGGACACGGCAGGGCCCTCGAGGCCCAGCACGTAGGCCACGCGGCCCGAGGTCACGCTGGAGGTCATGCCGGTCAGGCGGTAGCCCTCGATGGCGTCGTCGGACATGCCGTAGCCGCCCGCGATGACGCCGGCGAACACGCCCGTCGAGCTGCCGCGCAGCGAACTCGGGTCGACGCCGGAGCGCTCGAGCGCCTCCCAGGACAGCTCGAGCAGCATGCGTTGCTGCGGGTCCATGGCCATCGCCTCGTTGGTGGCGATGCCGAAGAAGCCTGCGTCGAAGTCGGCAACGTTCTCCACGAAGCCGCCGGTCTTGGCGTAGGACTTGCCCGGGGCGTCCGGGTCGGGGTCGTACAGCCCGGCGGTGTCCCAGCCGCGGTCCTCGGGGAGTTCGGAGATGACGTCGCGGCCCTCGGCGACCATGCGCCAGAGATCCTCGGGGCTCTCGACTCCGCCGGGGTACCGGCAGGACATGCCGACGACGGCGATCGGCTCGCCGGAGCGCTCCAGGAGTGCGCGGTTCTGGTTCTTGAGCCGTTCGACCTGGCCGAGCGCCTTGCGGAGCGCTTCGGTGGCATGCTCGAGTTGATTGACCATTCGGTGTATCCCTTGTCGGCCCGTGTGTGTCAGACGTCCGTGTCGGACGACGCTGAAGTTATGGCTGCCGGGCCCATGTTGGACGCGCTGACCAGCACCGTTTGGTGTCCGGCCATCGTCGGTCCATTCAAGAAGCCCGTGGTGCGCATCGCGACGCCGATGTCACGATGCCGTTCTCGTCCCCGACGATTTCGCGCTGCAAAGCGGACCATCGCCGCAAATCTACTGGCGGCGTGCCCCGTGCGTCGCGCTTGGGTGACCATATCCGACGCCGGCCACCCCGCGGGTGGTGTATGGGGCCACCACGGTGTGGGGTGCCTAGACTCGGGCAACCAATGTGCCGGGGTACGTCCGGACCGACGGCGGAGGTGGTGATGACCGTGAACGCGCAGCGACGCGGCGAACACGGCACCCATCACCACCGGGTATTGACGCTCGACGCCGATTCGGACCACCCCCGCGCGCTGGTCGGCGGCAAGGGCCGGGCACTCGGCGAGATCGCCCGCCTCGGGCTCCCGGTACCCCCGGCGTTCTGTCTGACCATCTCCTGGTGCCGTGAGTGCGCCGTCGACCCGAACGCGGTCCTCGACGAGGCCTGGCCGGACGTCCTGGTCGGTCTCGAGGCCCTGCAGGAGCGCACCGGCGCAACCTTCGGCGGCGGTGACCGGCCGCTGCTGGTCGCGGTGCGCAGCAGCGGCGTGACGTCGATGCCAGGGATGCTCGAGACGGTGCTCGACGTGGGCATCGACGACGCCGTGGCCGATGCGCTGGCGGCGAGGTACTCGCCCGGCTTCGCCCGCGACACGCTGGACCGCTTCCGGCGGGGTTACCGGCGCGCGGTGCACGTCGACCCGCCGGCCGACCCCTATGAGCAGCTACGCGGCGCGATGGCCGCCGTCCTGGAGTCGTGGACGTCGGACCGCGTGCTCGCCTACCGGACCCATCACCGGCTCGACGAGCCCGACCGGGTCGCCGTCCTCGTGCAGGCGATGGTGTTCGGCAACCTCGACTCCGAGTCGGGCACCGGCGTGCTCTTCACGCGCAATCCCGCGACCGGCTCGCCAGAACCGTTCGGCGAGTGGTTGCCGACGGGGCAGGGCGACGACGTGGTGTCCGGAGCCAGGGACTGCGAGACCCTCGACGTGCTGGCCCGCGCCATGCCCGACGTCCACGACGAGTTGCTGGCGGCGGGCATTCGCCTCGAGCAGCACGGGGCCGACGTGCAGGACGTCGAGTTCACCGTCGAGGCGGGCAAACTGTGGCTGCTGCAGTCGCGCGTGGCGCAGCGGTCGGCC
>JAQSXQ010000585.1 GCA_029256565.1 Mycobacterium sp. | reverse complement strand
CGCTCAGACCCTTGGCCTGCGCACGTCGTGGGCGATCGCCATCCCGATGCCGGACTCGAAGTCGGCGGCGGACTGACTGAGCAGTACGCGACTCCGGTTGGGCGACAAGGCGATCGACAGAAAGTGATGCGGCTTGCCCGCGGCGTGCGCCACGGAGTTCACCCGAATGACCGCAGCGCCGATCGCGGTGTCGAGCAGCGTGGCGATCCTCGGTCCCGCCACCTCGGCGGTCAGTTCGTGGTCGACCCCGTCGACCCCCACCCCTGCGCCGTAGAGCAGTTCGTAGAGCGGCGCCCCGGCCAGAGCCGGCTCGGTCAGCGTCTCGGCGAGGTGTTCCGGCAGCCACACCTCGGTGACCATGCACGGTTCCCGCGTGATGCGCTCACGGCGCAGCCGCAGCACCTGCAGCAGGCGGTCCGGTCCACCCAGCCGCTCGGCGACGGCGGCGGGCGCCGCGCGGACACCGAACTCGAGGACTTCCACCTCGGTCTCGAACTCGATCTGCCGCAGCCCGTCCATGTACGACGCCGCCGGATCGTGCGCGCGCGCCGTCGCGTTGTCCGCGACGAACGAGCCGACGCCATGTCTGCGTTCGATCAGACCCGCCTCGGCGAGGTCCGCCAGGGCCCGACGCACCGTGATCCGCGAGACGCCGAACTGGTTGCACAGCGACTGCTCGGTGGGCAGCGCCTCCCCCGACCCGACGGCGCCGCGAGCGATCTCGTCGTGCAACACCAGGTAGAGCTGACGATGTAAGGGCACGCCTGCAGACGCGCTGACGCGCGCCTCACCATTCCCGCCCCGACCCATCGCCGTGATCTTCGCACGCTCGAGGTCGCCGCGTCCTCGATCCGGGGCGGCGACGGTCACCGATCTCAGTGCTCGGGCACCTCGCGCTCGATCTCGTCGAGCCAGATCTTCGCCGACATGTCAGACGGGGCCCGCCAGTCCCCGCGCGGCGAGAGCGATCCCCCGGCGGACACCTTGGGTCCGTTCGGCAGCGCGGAGCGCTTGAACTGGCTGAACGAGTAGAACCGCTGCGCGAACACCTGCAGCCACCGCCGGATCTCCGAAAGGGGGTACTCGGGACGGTCGTCCTCGGGGTAGCCGGCCGGCCAGTCACCGCGGTTGGCGTCGCTCCAGGCATGCCAGGCGAGGAAGGCCACCTTCGACGGCCGGAAACCATAACGCAGCACCTGGAACAGCGAGAAGTCCTGTAGGACATACGGTCCCACCTTGGCTTCGCTGCTCTGGATTTCCTCGTCCTCGCCTGCGGGTACCAGTTCGGGGGTGATCTCGGTGTCGAGCACGGACCGCAGCACGGCATTCACCCGGTCGTCGAACTGGCCGGAGGTGCTCACCCACCGGATCAGGTGCTGGATCAGGGTCTTCGGTACGCCGCCGTTGACGTTGTAGTGCGACATCTGGTCGCCGACCCCGTAGGTGGACCAACCCAGCGCCAGCTCGGAGAGGTCACCGGTGCCCAGCACGATGCCGCCGCGCTGGTTGGCCAGCCGGAACAGGTAGTCGGTTCGCAGGCCCGCCTGGACGTTCTCGAAGGTGACGTCGTAGACCTTCTCGCCCCGGGCGAACGGGTGGTCCATCTCGGTCAGCATCCGGGTGGCGGTCTCGCGGATGTCGATCTCGGCGAACGTCACCCCGAGCGCCTCGCTGAGTTCGATGGCATTGCCCTTGGTGCGGTCGCCCGTGGCGAAGCCGGGCAGCGTGAACGCGAGGATGTCACTGCGCGGGCGACCCTCGCGATCCATCGCCCTGGCCGCCACGATCAGGGCATGGGTCGAGTCGAGTCCGCCGGACACCCCGATCACGATCTTGGGGAAGTTCAGCGCCCGCAGGCGCTGCTCCAGACCGGCGACCTGGATGTTGTAGCCCTCGTAGCAATCCCGTTCCAGCCGTTCGGGATTCGACGGCACGAACGGGAACCGCTCCACCTCGCGGCGCAGACCGATGTCGCCGGTCGGCGGGTCGAGCACGAACTCCACCTTCCGGAACGCGTCGATCCGTGCGCCGTGGTGGCGCCGGTTGTCGTCGAACGTCCCCATCCGCTGCCGCTCGGCCCGCAGCAGGTCGACGTCCACGTCCGCCACCGACCGCTGCACGTCCTTGGGGAAGCGTTGCGATTCGGCGAGCAGCAGGCCGTTCTCGTAGATCATCGTCTGGCCGTCCCACGCAAGGTCGGTGGTCGACTCGCCCTCCCCCGCCGCCGCGTAGACGTACGCCGCCAGACAGCGCGACGACGCCGACTGGGCGTACATCTTGCGGTCGTCGGCCCGTCCGATGGTGATCGGGCTGCCCGACAGGTTCGCCAATACCGTCGCCCCGGCCAGCGCAGCGTCGGCGCTCGGAGGAATCGGCACCCACATGTCCTCGCAGATCTCGACGTGCAGGACGAAGTTCGGCAGGTCGGCGGCGGCGAACAGCAGGTCGGGGCCGAACGGCACGTCAACGCCCGCCAACCGGATCACGTCGCTGACGTCGTCACCGGGCGCGAGTTGCCTGCGCTCGTAGAACTCGCGGTAGGTGGGCAGGTAGGACTTGGGTACCACGCCCAGCACCGTGCCGCGGTGGATGACGACGGCGGTGTTGTAGATGCGGTTGCGGTAGCGCAGTGGAGCACCCACGACGAGCACGGGGAGCAGCTCAGCCGAGCCTGCCACGATCTCCTGAAGTGCCGCCTCGGCGGCATCGAGGAGCGCCTGCTGCATGACGATGTCCTCGATCGAGTACCCGCACAGCGTCAACTCCGGAAACACGGCCAGACCCACGCCATCGTCGTGACACTCACGCGCGATGCGCAGCACGGACTGCGCGTTGGCCGAGGGGTCGGCCAACGTCGTGTGATGGGTGCACGCGGCGACCCGCACGAAC
>JAQSXQ010000584.1 GCA_029256565.1 Mycobacterium sp. | reverse complement strand
GGAACACTCATCGCCGCGCATCCCGGCGCCATCGACGTCGCCAAGTACGGCGGCGCGGCATTCCTGATCGGTTACGGGGCGCTCGCGGCACGGCGGGCCATGCGACCGCAGGCGTTGAACCCGGCGAACGACGCACCCGTGCGCCTCGGCGCCGCGCTACTCACGGCCGCCGCGCTGACGTTCCTCAACCCACACGTCTACCTCGACACCGTCGTGCTGCTCGGCGCGCTGGCCAACGAACAGGAGGGCGGGCGTTGGCTGTTCGGCATCGGGGCGGTCACCGCGAGCGCGGTCTGGTTCGTCACCCTCGGACTCGGTGCCCGGCGACTCGCCGGACTGTTCGCCAACGCCCGTACCTGGCGCATCCTGGATTGCGTGATCGCGGTCACGATGATCGCTCTGGGCGTCTCGCTGGCGGTCACCTGAGCGTCAGTGCCGCTGCTTGTTCGCCTTGCGGTCGGTGAAGCGTCGAATGCCCCCGGAGGCCGACAGCAGGGCGCGCGACACCTTCGTCGTCTGACCGCCGTTGCGCCGCTGCAGGTAGGCGCCCAACTTGCCCAGCAAGAATGCGATCACGGGCAGGAGCAGGGCGGTGAGCAGGAAGCGCCGGACCGGCGAACTCAGCAGTGCAAGCATGCCTGAGCCATACCCCAGCGGTGACGACGCGAATCCAATCCGAGGTGTTAGTCACCTCGGGACCCCGGGTATGCAACCAGGGCAGTCGTGGCTACACGGCATGGGCAGCGCGAGGTTCCTGAGCACACACGGACACCGGATCGCGCGGGAAGCCGACCACTGGTAGCTGGCCACCGGTTGCCAACCACGACGCGCTCACACGAACGACACGCAGCAAGGAGGACCCATGAAGTTCACTGCCATCACCACCGCGCTCGGCGGGTTCGCGGCCGCGGCCATGATCGCCGCACCGATCGCCTCGGCCGCACCCGATCCGTGCGCCGCCGACAGCATCGCGGGCACCGTCAGCAACGTCACCGGTGACGCGCAGGCCTACCTGGCCTCGCACCCGGGCGCCAACCAGGCGGTCACCGCGGCGAAGAGCCAGCCGCGTCCGGAGGCGGAGGCCAACCTGCGCGGCTACTTCACCGCCAACCCGTCCGAGTACTACGAGCTGCGCGGCATCCTGCAGCCGATCGGCGACACCCAGCAGCGGTGCAACGTGACGGTGCTGCCGCCGGAGCTGGCCTCGGCGTACGACACCTTCATGGCCGGCTAGTAGAGCCACCCGAGAGGCCGCCCCGACCACCGCGTCGGGGCGGCCTTCGTGTGCGGGCCGTGCGTCGAATTGTGCTCGCGCTGAGCGCAACCGGTGTACGCGCCGCCCGCCGTCGGTAGCGTCCGCCAGCGTGAACGAGGACTGGCTGGCCGTGATCGTCGGCCTGGCATTGCTGGCACTGGTCTTGGTCGGCGCCATACCGGGCAGCGTGATCCCGTGACCGAACAAGCCAGAGCCGACGTCACGCCCGACGACACGGCACCGGCCCGCCCGGTGCTGGGGTACGCCGTGGCGGGCGTCCTCGTCGTCCTCGCACTCGGCGCCGCGACCCGCTTCCTGGAGACGCAGGTTCCGCAGTGGGCGTCCGGCACGTCGTTCGCCAAGGTCGCCAAGTCGGTCGAGTTCCCGGTCTACGCCATCGTTCTCGGTCTGCTCGGCAACGCCATTCTGACCAAACTCGCCGTGCGCGACGCACTCTCGGCGGGCTTCCGCACCGAGTTCTTCATCAAGACCGGACTGGTCCTGCTCGGTGCGTCGATCAACCTGAAGATCCTGGTCACTGCCGCAGGTCCCGCGATCATCCAGGCACTGCTGCTCATCTCGATCGTCTTCGGCTTCACGTGGTGGCTGGGCGGGCGGCTCGGGCTCGAGGACAAGCTGCGCGCACTGCTGGCGTCGGCCGTCTCCATCTGCGGCGTCAGTGCCGCGATCGCAGCCGCGGGCGCCGTCCAGGCCAAGAAGGAGCAACTCGCGTACGCGGCGTCGCTGGTGATCGCGTTCGCCCTGCCCTCGATCTTCCTGCTCCCCTGGCTCGCCGAGACGTGGGGACTGCCGCCCGCGGTCTCGGGCGCCTGGATCGGCGGCAACATCGACACCACCGCGGCCGTCGCAGCGGCCGGAGCGCTGGCCGGGGAGGACGCACTTCAGATCGCGACCATCGTCAAGACCACGCAGAACGCCCTGATCGGCTTCGTCGCGATCGCCCTGACCGCCTACTTCGCCCTGAAGGTGGAGCGCCGCGACACCGCCGCGGCCCGGCCGGGGGTCAGGCAGTTCTGGGAGCGCTTCCCCAAGTTCGTGCTCGGCTTCATCGCCGCATCGATCATCGGCACGCTCTACCTGCAGTTAGGCGGCGACAAGAGCGCGATCACCACCGTCAACGACCTGCGCACGTGGTTCCTGATCTTCGCATTCGTGTCGATCGGCCTCGAGTTCAGCCTCAAGGGGCTCCGCGAGGCCGGGTGGCGGCCCGTCGCGGTGTTCGCCTCGGCGACGGTGGTCAACATCGTCGTGGCACTCGGACTCGCCGCGATCCTGTTCGCCAACTTCGACCTCGGTTAGCCACTACGCTCGGCCGCGTGCCCCACACCTGGTCGCGCAGGAGTTTCCTCGCGATGTCCGCAGGCGCCGCCGCGTTGCTCGCCACCGGGTGCGGATCCGACGAGCCGGGCGCCGTCGCCGAGGACGGATCGGTCACCGTCACACACGTCTTCGGCGAGACCCGGATCCCCGGCCCGCCCCAACGCGTCGTCAGCGCCGGGCTCACCGAACAGGACGACCTGCTCGCCCTCGGCGTCGTGCCGATTGCGGTCACGGAGTGGTTCGGCGGCGAGCCCTTCGCCACCTGGCCGTGGTCACGCCCCCGGCTCGGCCCGGC
>JAQSXQ010000583.1 GCA_029256565.1 Mycobacterium sp. | reverse complement strand
TGCACGGTGTCGCGCTCGGTGCGCCGGGCGGCGAGCCCGCCGTGACACTCGATGTGCGGTTGGCGGTCCCTGCGCGCGACGATCAGGACCTCGGAGAGCACGGCGCTACACCGACACGCGCAGCTGCTCGCGCACCCACTGCAGCACCGGGCCCGCGGTGGGGTCGTCGGTCAGCGAGATGAGCACGAACGGCCGGTCGTCGCGCACCTTGGCGGCGTCGCGGCGCATGACGTCGAGGTCCGCGCCGACCATCGGGGCCAGGTCGGTCTTGTTGATCACCAGCAGGTCGGAGAACGTCACGCCCGGCCCGCCCTTGCGGGGCACCTTGTCGCCACCCGCCACGTCGACGACGAAGATCTGGACGTCGATCAGCCCCGAGGAGAACGTGGCGGTGAGGTTGTCGCCGCCGGACTCGACGAGGATCAGGTCGAGCCGCGGGTTGGCGGCGATGAGGTCGTCGATGGCGTCGAGGTTGGCGGTGATGTCGTCGCGGATCGCGGTGTGCGGGCAGCCGCCGGTCTGCACGGCGGTGATGCGCTCGTCGGGCAGCACGGCGTGCCTGCGCAGGAAGTCGGCGTCCTCGGTGGTGTAGATGTCGTTGGTCAGCACCGCGAGTGACAGTTCGTCGCGCAGCTGACGGCACAGTGCGGCGACCAGGGCGGTCTTGCCCGACCCGACGGGTCCGCCGACCCCGATGCGTAGCGGTTCCCCCGGCTGGCGGGCGCGGCGCGGGCGCTCGACGTGGGTGTGCGGTTCGCCGTCGATGAGATGCGGTGGCATGAGGGACCTTTCAGGAGACGAAGAGTGGTCGTTCGCGTTCGACGTGGCGCTGGGCGAGCACGTCGAGCAGTGGATCGGACAGGTCGGCGAGTTCCTTGGCCGCTTCGGCGGCGGTGCGTTCGCACAGCCCCGACAGTTCGAAGGTGAGGGCGGCGACGTCGCCAGGGTCGAGTGCCAGGAGGCGCTGCGCTGCCGTCGCCGAGCCGGTCATCGTCGTGTACACCAGCGACAGCGCGGTCTGCTCGGGCGACAACCCGCTCGCGGCGCCAACGGCGCCTGCGGCGACACCGAGGTGCGGCTTCGCGCCGAGCAGCGCCCAGTCGAGTTCCGGCCAGACCCGCCGGGCCAGCCGCAGCAGTCCCCTGCCCTGTGCGCGGGATGCGGCGCGCGCGGCCGGTGCCGGTGTGCGGGCGTCGGTTTCGAGGTCGGCGCGGGCGGGGGCCAGCGTGCCGCCGTGCACCGCGGCGGCCATCGAGGCGGTGACCAGTCCATGGGTGCGGATGCGGCGGATCAGGAACGCGCGCAGCGCGGGCAGGTCGGCGACCAGGCCGCTGGTGATGGCCTCCTCGACGCCGCCGGAGTGGACGTGCCCGCCGGTCGGCAGGCGCGAGTCCGACAGCGTCAGCAGCGTGGCCAGTCCGGTCATCGTCGACAGCCCGGCTAGAAGAGGAAGTAGCGCTGCGCCATCGGCAGTTCCGCGGCGGGTTCTTCGGCCCACACGTCGCCGTCGATGCGGACGGTGAACGTGTCCGGGTCGACCTCGATGCGGGGCAGTGCGTCGTTGAGCGGCATGTCGGCCTTGCCCACCTTGCGGACGTCAGCGACGGGAACGAGGCGCCGGTTCACGGCAAGCCGGTCGGCCAGGCCGTCCTCGATGGCCTGGGGCGAGACGAAGTGCACCGACGTCGCGGCGGCCGCCGCAGGGGACGCCCCGAACATCGGCCGGGGCAGGACGGGCTGCGGTGTCGGGATCGACGCGTTCGCGTCGCCCATCGCGGCCCACGCGATCATTCCGCCCTTGAGGACGGCATGGGGCCGGACGCCGAAGAACGCCGGCTCCCAGAGCACGAGGTCGGCGAGCTTGCCGACCTCGACCGAGCCGACCTCGGTCTCCAGACCGTGCGCGATCGCCGGGCAGATCGTGTACTTCGCGACGTAGCGGCGGGCGCGGTTGTTGTCGGCGCGCCCGTCGCCCTCCAGGGCGCCGCGCCTGCGCTTCATCACGTGCGCGGTCTGCCACGTGCGCAGCACCACTTCCCCGATCCGGCCCATCGCCTGGGCGTCGCTGCCGATCATCGAGATGGCTCCGATGTCGTGCAGGAGGTCCTCCGCCGCGATGGTCGACGGCCGGATCCGGCTCTCTGCGAATGCGAGATCCTCTGGCACGCTGGGGTTCAGGTGGTGACACACCATCAGCATGTCGAGGTGCTCGTCGAGGGTGTTGACGGTGTGCGGACGGGTCGGGTTGGTGGAACTGGGCAGCACGTTGCCGTGCGAGACGACGGTGACGATGTCGGGCGCGTGCCCGCCGCCTGCGCCCTCGGTGTGATAGGCGTGGATGGCGCGCCCGTTGATCGCCGCGAGCGTGTCCTCGACGAAACCCGCCTCGTTGAGCGTGTCGCTGTGCAGGTTCACCTGCACCCCGGCCGCGTCCGCAACGGTCAGGCAGGCGTCGATGGCCGCCGGCGTCGTGCCCCAGTCCTCGTGCAGCTTGAATCCTGCTGCCCCGCCGCGCAATTGCTCCCACATCGAGTCGGCGGACACGGTGTTGCCCTTGCCGAGCAGGGCGACGTTGAGCGGCCAGGTGTCCAGCGCTTCGAGCATGCGGGCGAGGTGCCACTCCCCCGGCGTCACCGTGGTGGCCTTGCTGCCCTCGGCCGGACCCGTGCCGCCCGCGACGATCGTCGTGATGCCGCCGCCGAGTGCCTCCTCCATGATCTGCGGACAGATCAGGTGGACGTGGCAGTCGATGGCGCCTGCGGTGAGGATGCGCCCGTTGCCCGAGATGACCTCGGTCGACGGTCCGACGACGAGGTCGGGGTGGACGCCCGACATGATGTCCGGGTTGCCCGCCTTGCCGATCCCGACGATGCGGCCGTCACGAATGCCGA
>JAQSXQ010000582.1 GCA_029256565.1 Mycobacterium sp. | reverse complement strand
GGACACGACGAAAGACCCCCGCGACCCGCTCCGGAGAGCGAGCCGCGGGGGCTGACGTTTTGCGGGAAGTATTGCGGAACCCTGCACCGCGCATATTTCCTGCTTTGCTGGGATCTGAGCTGTGGACGTCGCCCGGTAGGATCAGCGGTTATGGGGGAAGTTTTCGCCCGCACCCGAGGACGGGTCGGGAGCATCTTGGCGATCGTTCTCGTCGCGGCACTCGCTGCCGCTGCGTACGGCGGGTACCGGTGGTTGCAGCAGGTGAACATGTACGCGTCGTTCGACGGCATGGAGACGGTGTCGATCGATGACGACCGTGCGCTCATCATCACGCCCGACGACTTCGAGGGCCGCGCCGTGGTCGTGACGCACGGGTCCGGTGCTGACGAGCGGGTCACCCGCCTCGACTACATGGAACAGTTCACGGCAGACATGCTCGACGCCGGATGGATCGTCGCGTCCGCCAACGCCGAGGGTGAGGCGTGGGGGTCGGTGCCATCGCAGGACGATTACGTGGCTCTCAGTGAGTACCTCAGCACTGACCGAGGCGTCGATGAGATTCTCGTCGTGTCGTTCTCGATGGGTGCGGTCAGCGGGCTGAACATCACCGCCGACGAGCGGATCCCGAACCAGGTCGGATGGGTCGGGATCAACCCCGTGACCAATCTCTCGGCCGCCCACGGAGACGCCCGATTCACCGACCTCATCGAGGACGCCCTGTCACTCGGCGAGCAAGCGGCCGTCGATCCGCGTCGCCTTACATCGACGGACTTCACCGTGCCGCTCGTCGTGTTCAGTGGCGATGCCGACACGACCGTGCCCCGCGACGTCCACGGCCGAGACTTTGCGGCTCGCGCCGGAGCGGACTTCGAATCCTGCTCCGGCGCGCACCTCAGCATCGACTGCTTCCAGGCGAACGAGATTCTCGCGCGGTTCGGCTAAAGCGACTCAGACAGGGACCGCTACTCCGCCCTTGTTCAGGAAGCGTCGCCCGCCGCCCGCACCCGTCACGAACGCGCGGAGGGCATTGGCGGTGCGCGGGGCGAGGTTCTGCTCGTTGACCCAGCCAAACGGGTGCAGGCTGTCCGAAGACTCGTAGGACGCCCACCAACCGGTCGTGTCTACGAACTTCACCCGCGACGGCGCGCTGGTCGCCGCGATAATCGCCTGGTACTCGGCCACCGTGTAGGTCGTGCCGAACGGGCGCTGCACGACGATGACCGTCGAGGACGGAAGCGTGGCGATGATGTCGTTCAGCAGAGCCGTGTACGCAGCCGAGAACGTCGCCACGCTGACGGATGTGTTCTTGTCGTTGGTGCCCTGGTTGATAAGCACCATTGACGGCGGCGTGGCGAAGGATCGGGCGAGTCCGTTCGCGATGAACTTCCATGTTGAGCCGACCACGGGTACGGACCCGTTGCCCGTTGTCGCGACGCCCTGACGGCCGAAGCCGACGACGCCAACTTCGCAGCCGAGCTCCTCGCGTTGCAGGAACGCCCACCCGAGCCGGCCGTGCGACCGTTCGACCGCATCCCCGATGTTGGAGAGCGTGTTGATGCCCTCGGTGATCGAGTCGCCCAGGACGAGCAGCGTGAACGCCGACTTCGTGACGGGTGCCACGGTCGGAAGCGTGCCCGTGTGGTAGACCCGTAGTCCCAAGAACTTGACCGAGGTCAGGTACGGCGACGACCACCGGTTCGCGGATTCAGTGGTGGACTTCACCATGAACTCGAGACGGTGTCGGGTCCAGCCGTCCTGACCTGGAGTGGTCGGCTTCGCGATCGGGACCACCGCAGCGATCTGCGCATCGGTCCACGCGCCGCCGTTGATCCGGTACGAGATCTGCGACACGAACGACGGCACGTTCGACATGTCGAATGTCAGTGCGTAGGACGACCCGCCGGTGATCATGATGCTGCAGTAGGCGCCCGCGTTGGGCGTCAGAGCACGAGACGCGGTGATGTCCCAGTTAAACGGCGAGTACGCGAATGCCGCGTTGTTCGGGGCGAACGTTGCGTAGGACGGCTCGACCGGAAGCACGTAGGTTGCGGAGTCGATGGCGTCGTTCTCGAGGTGGTAGAGCGCGACGGTGTTGGTGGCCGCGTTGTCGAACGCCGCGGCGGGAGGCGTAAAGCTGGCCCCGCTGTATCGTGCGACGTTGCTGACGCGGACTTCGTCGATTCCTGTGCCCGAACCCCACCCGAGAGAGCCTGACTGGAATCCTCCGATGAGGAACTTGTGCGCCGTGTTTGTGGAGGCGCGCGATGCGACAGTGGCCGACGTCGCGACACGTACTCCGTCAACGTAGAGCGACCCCGCGCCGGCCGAGATCACGAGCGCGAGATGATGGAGCACGCCGTCGTTTATGACGGCGGTCGACGCCAGCGTGACATCCGGGTTGCCGCCGTAGTGAGCGAGCGCCGTTCCGTCCGCGGCCATGCCTACCCACCAGAGGGCGTCCTTGCCGAAGGCGACCCGTACGCCGGTCTGCGTCGTCTTCGCCCACCCCTCGAGCGTGGCGTCCGCGAGGACCGCACTGTATGGACTGAACTCATGGATGGCGTCAGGGGCCGAGTAAATTCCGCCCGTGAGACCAAATGATCCGAACTTCGCACCGGCAGCACCGAAACCCGTTGCTGTGACTGCGACGAGGTTGAGTCCGCTCATGCGTTGTTCACCCACTCATCGTTCGGGAGCCACGTCGCCGGCTGAACGGGGCCGATGTAGACGGCTCGCACGGCGCCCTCGGGGCGCGCCGGGTACGCGCCGCTCGCATAGATCAGCACGACCCCAGCGGACCCAGCAATGGCAGTGACTACCTCAGCGCTCTCGGCGATGGCTTGGCGGGCGCGCGGGGGCAGGTTGCCCTCGTCATCGATGCCGACGGGACGGTATCC
>JAQSXQ010000581.1 GCA_029256565.1 Mycobacterium sp. | reverse complement strand
TCCCAGACCATCGGCGCGCTGTGCATCGCATCGGCGATCGGCATCTTCGCCACCTTCGCCTGGGCGAGGCTCACGGACAAGATCGGCCGACGCCCGCTGTACCTCTGGGTGTGTGCGTTGGGCATCCCCTGGGGCGTCCTGATGTTCGTCACGGTCAACACCGGGGTGTTCATCCTCATCATTGCGTCGTTCGTCATCGCCTACGGGGTGTTCCAGAACGCGCTGGCCGGCTCCCAGGGCGGCTGGTTCCCGGAACTGTTCAATGCCAACACACGGTCTTCGGGCGCATCGCTGGCCTACCAGATCTCGGCCATCGCATCGGGTTTCACTCCCTTCATCACCACGCTGCTCTACGAGGCCTACGGCTGGTGGGGCCCGGCCCTGCTGTTCAGCGGCTACATGGCCATCGGCTTGGTAGCAGCGATCCTCACCCGCGAGACCTGGGGCCCGCGGGAACGCATGCTCGCCGATCGCGCCAGTTCGGCGACGACCTCGACGCAGGGGGTGCCCGCATGACCCGCAGTCGTACGGTGCGCGATGCGGCCTACCGCATGCGCCACCACGCACTGAACATGGGCGAGGCGCAAGGCCAGGGCTACATCGGCCAGGCGTTGGGTGCCGCCGACATGCTGGCCGCCGTCTACGCCGACCAGCTGCGCTACCGCGCCGACGACCCGCACTGGGCCGAACGCGACCGCTTCCTCCTCTCGACGGGCCACTACGCCATCGCCCTGTATGCCGCGTTGGCCGAAGCGGGCATCGTCGACGTGGCCGAACTCGACAGCTACGGTTCGGACGGATCGCGGCTGCCGATGTCTGGAATGGCAAGCTACACACCGGGAATGGAGATCTCCGGCGGATCGCTGGGGCACGGTCTGACCGTCGCGGTGGGAATGGCCCTCGGGTTGCGGCACCAAGGGTCGAGTGCACGGGTCATCAACTTCCTGTCCGATGGCGAACTCGACGAGGGATCGACCTGGGAGGCGGCCATGGGAGCCTCACATCATCAGCTGGGCAATCTGATCGCGATGGTCGACATCAACGCCTTGCAGGCCGACGGCCCCACCGTCGGCGTGCTGCGCACCGAACCGGTCGCCGACAAGTGGGCCGCCTGCGGATGGCACGTCCAGCGCGTCGACGGCAACGACGTCGACGCATTGCTGGAAGCGTTCGACAACGTGCGCACCGAAGCAGTGGGCGTTCCGTCGGTGATCTTGTGCGACACCCGAGTAGGCCGGGGTGTGCCCATGCTGGAGAACCGTGAGAAGGCGCACTTCATGCGCATCGACGCCGACGAGTGGCAGATCTGCCGCGATCAGCTCACCGCCGAACACGAAGGAGTCTCCGCATGACATCCGTTGCGCCACTGAAGACGTCGGCGATGATCGCCTCCTTCGCCGACCCTGGGCAGAAGACGTCACCCGCGCCGTTCGGGCACGCGCTGGTCAAGGCCGCTGAGGCCGACGAACGCATTGTCGGGTTGACCGCTGATCTGGGCAAGTACACCGACATGCACGTATTCGCCCGAGAGTTCCCCGATCGGTTCTTCCAGATGGGCATGGCCGAGCAGCTGCTCTTCGGCGCCGCCGCCGGCATGGCCGAAACGGGGTTGGTCCCGTTTGCATCCACGTACTCGGTGTTCGCAGCGCGACGTGCCTACGACTTCATCTGCCTCGACATCGCCGAGCCCAACCTCAACGTGAACGTGGTCGGTGGCCTCCCGGGGCTCACCACCGGCTACGGGCCCTCCCATCAAGCTACGGAGGACATTGCAATCTTCCGCGGCATGCCGAACCTGACGATCGTCGACCCGTGCGATTCGGTCGACATCGAACAGGCAGTACCGCAGCTCGCCGAGCATCCCGGCCCGACCTACCTTCGACTACTGCGAGGCAACGTGCCCACGGTGCTCGACGAGTACGACTACCGCTTCGAACTCGGCAAGGCCAAAGTGCTCCGCGGCGGTGCCGACGTGGTGCTGATCTCCTCGGGGTTGATGACGATGCGGGCGCTGCAGGCGGCCGAGAAGTTGAGTGCGCACAACGTGGACGTCGCCGTCGTCCACACGCCGACCATCAAGCCCTTCGACACGGAAACCGTGTTGGCGCAGGTGGACACCGACCGGCTGGTGGTGACGCTCGAGAACCACACGGTGGTCGGAGGGTTGTTCGAAACCGTCGCCTCGGCCGCCGTGCGGCGGGGTCTGGCCAAGCAGATCACCCCGATCGGACTGCCTGATGAATTCCTCGCCGCGGGCGCGCTCCCCACGCTGCACGAACGCTATGGACTGTCGACGGCGCGCATCGTCGCGACCGTGCTGGACCGGTTGTAAGGTTGATGTCGACAGACAATTGTTGACATTCGAGGAGCGCCCCATGTCGGTCGAACCGACCTCGCTATTGCGGCTGGAGAAGACCAGTCTGCGCGAGCAGGCGCTGACCGCCTTGCGCAAGGCCATCACCTCGGGACAGATAAAGCCGAGCACGCATCTGGTGGAAACGGAGCTGTCCGAGGCGTTGCAGATCAGCCGTGGCACGCTGCGGGAGGCCATGCGCCAGCTGCAGCAGGAGGGGCTGATCTCAGCGGGCCCTCGGGGGCGCCTGTCGGTACGGCACCTCGACACCAAGGAGATCCGCGACATCTTCCACGTGCGCGCCGCACTCGAGTCGTTGGCCGCCCGCGAGTTGGCTACGCAGCCCGACCGGGCAGAGGCGGTCAAGGCTCTGCGGAGCGCAGTCGACGACATGGACCGCTGGGCGGCATCGAACCTCGAAGACCGGATCGAGGCCGACCTCCGCTTCCATCGGACGATGTGCCAACTCACCGGAAACGTCACCCTGCTGCACCAGTGGACATCGCTGGAAGGCAGCATCCGGATGTCGATCATGTTCGCGGGC
>JAQSXQ010000580.1 GCA_029256565.1 Mycobacterium sp. | reverse complement strand
CACCACGGTGAGCACGGCCTGCAGCCGGTGGATCAGCTCGTATCCGAAGAAGCCGACGACGCCCTGCACGCCGAGGACGATCAGCACCGCAGCCCAGAACGGTATTCCGAGCAGCGCCGAGAGCGCCTCGCCGCCGAACAGCCCGACCAGCGCATCCCACGCGATCGACGACAGCCACTGCAGCGCCGCGGGCACCACCACGGTGCCGCCGAACGCCATTCGCGCCGTCGGCAACTGGGCCGTCCCGGTCCGCGGACCCCAGGTGGACAGATAGCCGACGACCAGCGAACCGAGGACGGTGCCGATGAGCATCGCGAGCATGCCGAGCCAGAACCCGAGCCCGAGCGCGATCGCCAGGGCGCCGGTGAAGACGCCGGTCATGTTGACCTGCGGCGCGAACCAGACGGTGAAGAGCCGGCGCGGATTGCCGTAGCGCTTGTCGGTCGCGACGGGCGCGATGCCGTGCGTCTCGACGTGGAAGTCACCCGCTGCCGTCGGGCTGCGGCCCTGGAAGGGAGCGGCGCTCAGGGCGCTCGTGGTGCCCGAGCCCTCCCCGGCGATCGAAGCGACGGAATGTGGGTCTGGCATGCGGCCATTCGATCACGCGGGCAACCGGTGGCCGTCGTTCGGTAGCCCCGCCACGCTTCGGGTGTTGCCCCACCGGCGCGGAATCTGCGCCTGAGCAACGCCCGCGATGAGGGAATCCATCGTGAAAATCTGAATTCGTTGCGGAAACGGTTGCGAAGGTACGTCCGATGGGTGAAGGTTTACCCACAGCGCACGGGCTGGATGGGGCTGCCATGGCCTCTGAGCGGACAGCCGTTGTGCGAGCACGAGGGAGAACTGATCTGACCGGCACAGGCAGCACAGCCGTCGACCACACGACAGGAGAGGACGGGGCAGCCCTCGGCACGGGACGCCCGGTCATCGAGATCGACCACGTCACGAAGCGATTCGAGGACTACGTGGCCGTCGCCGACGCGCACTTCTCGATCGCCTCTGGCGAGTTCTTCTCCATGCTCGGCCCGTCGGGATGCGGCAAGACCACCACCCTGCGGATGATCGCCGGGTTCGAGACCCCGACGAGCGGCGCCATCCGGCTCGAGGGCGCCGACGTGTCGAAGGTGCCGCCGCACAAGCGCAACGTCAACACGGTGTTCCAGCACTACGCGCTGTTCCCGCACATGTCGGTGTGGGACAACGTGGCGTACGGGCCGCGGTCGATGAAGAAGGACAAGGCCGAGGTCAAGCGGCGCGTCGACGAGATCCTCGACATCGTGCGCCTCGGCGACTTCGCCAAGCGCAGGCCGTCACAACTGTCCGGCGGCCAGCAGCAGCGCGTCGCCCTGGCTCGCGCCCTGGTCAACTACCCCAGCGCCCTGCTGCTGGACGAACCACTCGGCGCGCTCGACCTCAAGCTGCGGCACGCCATGCAGTTCGAACTCAAGCGCATCCAGCGCGAGGTCGGCATCACGTTCATCTACGTGACGCACGACCAGGAGGAGGCGTTGACCATGAGTGACCGCATCGCGGTCATGAACGCAGGCAACGTCGAGCAGATCGGGTCGCCGACCGAGATCTACGACGCGCCTGCGACGGTGTTCGTGGCCAACTTCATCGGGCAGGCGAATCTCTGGCCCGGTCGCCAGACCGGCCGCGATGGCGGCTTCGCCGAGGTCGCCGTGCTCGGGACCACGCTGCGCGCGCGCTCAGGCGAGACGACGATCGAAACCGGTGGTCAGGCGACGGTCATGGTCCGCCCCGAGCGGGTTCGCGTCTCGGTCGAACCGCTGGGTGGCGACGCCGCGTCGGTGGAGGGAACCGTGCAGGACCTGACGTTCCAGGGTCCGGTGATGCGGGTGTCGGTGGTGGCACCCGACGGCTCGATCATCCTTGCCCACGTCGGCGCGGAGCAGAAGCTTCCCGCAGTCAGGCCCGGGGACCGGGTCTACGCCGGCTGGGATGCCGAGGCAGCCCTGGTGCTGCCGGCGGCAGACATCCCCACCACCGAGGACCTCGAGGAAATGCTCGACGACTAGGCCACGCGCGTCCCTCCACGAAGACTTCTCCCCCTTCCGCAACCGACGAAAGGCAGTGCCGCCATGGCCGCTGGAAACTCCGACAACATCGACCCCCGCCTGATGTCCCGGCTGACCGCCACCCGCACCAACCGCAGGCGCTTCATCGGCGGTGGAGCGGCGGCCGCAGCGGCAGCCATCCTCGGACCGTCGTTCCTGGCCGCCTGCGGCTCGGACAGCTCCTCGTCCGGCGAGGGCTCCGGCTCGGAGTCGAGCGGAAGCGACACGACCGGCACGTCGAGCAACATGCTGCGGATCTCGAACTGGCCCCTGTACATGGCCGACGGGTTCGTCGCGGGATTCCAGACCGCCTCCAGTCTGACGGTGGACTACAAGGAGGACTTCAACGACAACGAGCAGTGGTTCGCCAAGGTGAAGGAGCCGCTGTCGCGCAAGCAGGACATCGGCGCCGACCTCGCCGTGCCGACCACGTTCATGGCGACCCGCCTGCACACCCTCGGCTGGCTCAACGACATCAGCGACGCGGGCGTGCCGAACAAGCAGAACATCCGGCCCGACCTGCTCGAGGCGGGCGTCGATCCGGGCCGCAAGTTCAGCGCGCCCTACATGTCCGGCCTCGTCGGCCTCGCCTACAACCGCGCCGCCACCGGTCGCGACATCCGCACGATCGACGACCTGTGGGATCCCGCGTTCAAGGGCAGGGTCAGCCTGTTCTCCGACGCCCAGGACGGGCTCGGCATGCTCATGCAGTCCCAGGGCGGTTCGGTCACCGACCCGACGACCGAGAGCATCACCAAGGCCGTCGACCTCGTCCGGGAGCAGAAGGACAAGGGGCAGATCCGCCGCTTCACCGGCAACGAC
>JAQSXQ010000579.1 GCA_029256565.1 Mycobacterium sp. | reverse complement strand
CGCGAGGTGCTGTGCAGCGTGCTGTCCGCGCTCTCGGCCGCCCACGCGGCCGGCATGCTGCATCGCGACGTCAAGCCGGGCAACGTCCTGCTGACGTCGACCGGCGGGGTCAAGCTCGCCGACTTCGGCATCGCCAAGACTCCAGGTGGGGCGCACACCACGACCGGTCAGATCGTCGGCACGCTGGCCTACCTGAGCCCGGAGCGGATTGCGAGCAAGCCTGCGTCGATCGCCGACGACCTCTACGCCGTCGGCGTGGTCGGCTACGAGGCCCTCACCGGCGACAAGCCCTTCCAGCAGGACGAGATCATGCCGTTGGCCCGCGCGATCCTCGAGGAGGATCCGGTGCCACTGACCACGCTGCGCCCCGACGTCGACCCCGACCTCGCCGCCGTGATCGAACGGGCGATGTCGCGCGACCCGCAGCGCCGGTTCGCCACCGCCGACGAGATGCGCGACGCGCTCACCGGGGGAGTGGCACGCCGGTTCACCCCGGCGCGGCCCGTGGCGTTCGCGGCGCCGGTGAGTCCGCCGCCGGTGTCGGCACCGTCGACGGGCTCGAATTCGCGGCCCATCACGAGGGTGTTCGACGCGCCCACCGACACCTTCTCGGCCGTGTCCACGAGTTCCGTCGACGACGGGCACAGGGCAGGCAGGGGACGGGCCGTCGCCGTGGCATCTGCGGTCCTGTGTTCGATGGCCGCGCTGGTCGTGGTGTTCGGACTGGATCGGTCGCCGACGTCGACGCCGAGCGACACCGAGCCGGTCAGCATCAGCACCCCGGCCGCACCGCCTCCCGCGCCGCCGCCGCCGGCTCCCATGACCGTCACCCAGCTGGCACCGGCTCCGGTCGTCGAGCCACAGGCCCCCGTATCCGCTCCCGTCATCGAGCAGGCCACGCAGCAGAAGGAGCGCGGCAACGGGAACGGCAGGGGCAACGGCAACGGCAACAAGAAGCCGAAGTAGTCAGCGGTTTAGCGGAACCACTTCCACGGCTTGTCCCAGTGGCCGGGCGGTACGCCAACGATGTGACCGACCTGCCCGGGAGGCACGCCCAACCACTGGCCGACCTGTCCCGGCGGGGGCTTCGGCTCCCAGTAATCGGGGTCGGCCTGCGCGGGCGCACCCGCCGCGATCGCACCCAGTCCCATGGCCGCGGAGATCGCCGCCGTGGCTGCGAGCTTCTTCACGTTCATCGGTCACTCCCTTCGTTGGTTCACGCCTGTGCCCATGATCAACACCCGGCACGGCGGTCGTGTTCCGGCATCGTCGTTGCCCGACGCCGCGAACCATCCGGCGGTACCCTCGATGGACAACTGAACATGCCGTAGACGCGTGGCGGGAGAACCTCCATCACCGGAGGCGCCGTAGGAGCAATGTCCTCCCCAGGAATCTCTCAGGCCCAAGCACCGCCGCGTCGAGGCGACTCTGGAGAACAGCGGCTGCCGTCGCTTACCGAAGGTGAAAGGCGTTCCGGCGCCCAAACTCTCAGGTGCCAGGACAGAGCGGGGAGGTGCCGTATTCGATGCCCTCCTGGGCACGACGAAACCGGAGTGCCTCGTGACCATCAGCGTGTTCGATCTCTTCACCGTCGGCATCGGGCCGTCGAGTTCCCACACCGTGGGGCCGATGCGCGCTGCCGCACGCTTCGTCGAAGGTCTCGCCGACGACGGCGTGCTCGCCTCGGTCCGTGACCTGCGGGTGGAGCTGTTCGGCTCGCTCGCCGCGACCGGCGCAGGCCACGGCACGATGTCCGCGGTGCTGGTGGGGCTGGAGGGCCTGCATCCCGACCGGATCGATGCCGACGACATGGCAGCGCGGCTGCAGCGGATGCGCGAGACCGGTCAGGTCCGCCTTGGCGGCCAGCTCTTGGTTCCGTTCACCGAGGCCGACATCGCGCTGTCACCGCAGATCGTCCTCGACCGGCACCCGAATGCCATCACGCTCACCGCACTCGGCGAGGACGCCGACGTGCTCGCCGCCAAGACGTACTTCTCGGTCGGCGGCGGATTCGTGGTCGCCGAGGACGAGGCCGCCCCCGACCCGGGCCAGGCCAAGGGCGTCGTCTTCAGATCAGCGCGCGAACTCCTCGACCTCGCGGCCGGCCGCGACACGTCGATCTGCTCGCTCATGGCCGAGCACGAGCAGGCCCTGCGACCGATGCCCGAGGTGCGCGCGCGCCTGCTACACATCCGCGACGTCATGGCGCAGTGCTTCGAACGCGGCATCGCCCAGGACGGCTACCTACCCGGCGGGCTCCAGGTCCGTCGACGGGCGCGGGCCTGGCACGAACGGCTCGCGGCAGAGGACCCGGACCGCGACCCCGTGTTCGCCGAGGATTGGGTGAACCTGGTCGCGCTCGCGGTCAACGAGGAGAACGCCGCGGGCGGGCGCGTCGTCACGGCGCCCACCAACGGTGCGGCGGGCATCATCCCGGCCGTCCTGCACTATGCCGTGAACTACTGCCCGGCCGGGCGGGCCGATCCCGACGACACCGCGGTGCGCTTCCTGCTGACCGCGGGGGCGATCGGGTCGCTGTACAAGGAACTCGCATCGATCTCCGGCGCCGAGGTCGGGTGCCAGGGCGAGGTGGGGTCCGCGGCTTCGATGGCGGCCGGCGGCCTCACCGAAATCCTGGGTGGGACACCGGCTCAGGTCGAGAACGCCGCGGAGATCGCGATGGAACACAGCCTCGGCCTCACGTGCGATCCGATCGCCGGGCTGGTACAGATCCCTTGCATCGAACGCAACGCGATCTCCGCGGGCAAGGCCATCAACGCCGCGCGGATGGCGATGCGCGGCGACGGAACCCATCGGGTGAGCCTCGATCAGGTGATCGAGACCATGCGGGCCACCGGCCGGGACATGAGTTCGAAGTACAAGGAGACGTCCGCGGGCGGACTGGC
>JAQSXQ010000578.1 GCA_029256565.1 Mycobacterium sp. | reverse complement strand
ACCTTCTCGCCGAAATGACGTTCCCTGTCGTTGAGGACGCGTCTCAACGACAGGGAATGTCATTTCGGCGGAACTAGGCAGGGTAGGGCTAGGTCTTGGCGATCAGGCCGTCGACGATGCGGTTGAAGTCGGCGGTGCCGAACGACACGTATTCGGCGAGGTTGGCGTAGTCCAGCGAGGCCATCACCGAGCGCTCCAGCTGGATGTTCATCAGCCGCTTGGTGGCCTCGACCGCTTGCTGGGGCAGCTCGGCGAGCTTCTTCGCGCACGCGATGGCCTCTGCCACTGGGTCGGCGACCACGTGATTGGCCAGGCCCAGCTCGACTGCCCGATGCGCCTTGATGCGCACACCCGTCAGCGCGAACTCCTTGGCGTGCAGCAGGCTGATCTGCGACCCCCACACCAGCGGACCGCCGTCGGCGGCGACCAGACCGATCTGCACGTGCGGGTCCGCAAAGTGCGCGGTCTCTGCCATGTAGACGACGTCCGACAGCGCGGCGAGGCTGCACCCCAGGCCGACCGCGGGCCCGTTGACCGCGGCGATGACCGGGATGCGACACCGCACCATGCCGATGACGAGGTCGCGGCCGTGCTTGATCGTCTTCTGTCGCAATGCCTCGTTGCCACGCAGCTCGTCGAGGTAGTTGAAGTCGCCCCCGGCCGAGAATGCACGCCCCGCACCGGTTATCACCGCGGCGCGGGCGTCGGCGTCCTCGTTGAGCGCCTCCCATATCTTGGCCAGGCCGACATGGAGTGCGTCGTTGACCGCGTTCAATGCCTCCGGGCGGTTGAGCGTGATGATCCGCAGGCTGCCCTCAGCGCGGACGTCGATTTCCTCTGGCATGCCGTACACGTCAGGCTCCCAATCCAAGAATCCGTTGCGCGATGATGTTCTTCTGAATCTGCGACGTCCCACCCATGACGCTTTGCGCGCGGCTGTACAGGTAGGCGCCGAAGAGCTCCTCGTCGCGAGTGCCGGTGGTGGCCAGCGTCGCGTGCCCCACCGACTGCTCGACCCACGTCATGAGCAGCTTGTCCAGCGACCCGTCCGGGCCGTGGGTGATGCCGTCGAGCTGTTCGGACAGCCGCCGCCGCACGTGCAGGCGCAGCATCTCGGTCTGCACCCATGCCCAGGACAGCTCGTCGGGTGGCGGCCCGTCGACCCGTCCGGCCAACTGCCGCACCAGCTTTCCGTAGCGGGCCGAGAAACCCAGCGTCGACGGTTCGCGCTCGTGACTGACGACCGTCATCGCGAGCTTCCACCCGTCGCCGGGCGCGCCCACCATGTTCTCGGCCGACACCCGCGCCCCGTCGAACTCGACCTGGCCGAACTCCCGGGTCACGCCGCTGATCATCTTCAACGGCCGCTGCTCGATGCCCGCCTGGTGCATGGGGACGATGAACGCCGAGATGCCCTTGTGCTTGGGCACGTCCCGGTCGGTGCGCGCCAGCACCAGGCACCAGTCGGCGACGTCGGAGTAACTGGTCCAGATCTTGTGTCCGTGGATGACGTACTCGTCGCCGTCGCGCACCGCGGTGGTCGTCAGCGATGCGAGATCCGATCCGGCGCCGGGCTCGCTGAAGCCCTGACACCACCGCTCGGTGCCGTTGATCATGCCGGGCAGGAAGCGTTGCCGCAGTTCCTCGCTGCCGTGGTGACTCAAGCCCACGACCAGGTAGCCGAGGCTCGGTCGCGCAGGCGCGCCTGCCTTGGCGATCTCCTCGTCGACGATCACGTCGTACACGGCGGGCAGATCCCGGCCGCCGTACTCGGTTGGCCACGTCGTCCCGAAGAACCCCGCGGCATACAGCGCCTGGTGCCAGGCGCCCTGGGCCTCCCAGTAAGCGTCCCCGGAGGTGGGGAACTTGCCCTTCTGCTCGCCGAGCCAGGCGCGCAGGTTCTCCCGGAACTCGGCTTCCTCGGGTGAGTCACGAAAGTCCAACGGTCAACTCCTTCAACTCGACCGGCCACGTCTCGGTGGCGGTCAGCACCCGGCGCAGATACACGTGCGCCAGGCATTCCCAGGTGTTGCCGATACCGCCGTGTACCTGGATGGACGTCTCGCACACGGTCAGAGCCGAACGCGCACAGTAGATCTTGGCGATGCGGCCGGCTTCGACGGCCTCGACCGGCGGCAGTTCGTCGACGGCCCAGGCGGCGTGGCGCAGCACGCTAGTGGATCCCTCGATCAGAGCCAGCCCCTCGGCGAGCATGTGGCGCACGGCCTGATACGACCCGATGGTCGCGCCGTACTGCTCGCGCACCTTGGCGTACTCGGTGGCCAGCATCAGCGTGCCGCGGGCCGATCCCACCAGGTCGGCAGTCGTCGCGGTGAGCGCGAGCGCGTACCAGCGGGCGGCGTCGTCGGAGGACAGCTCGCCGAGTTCGGCGGGCGATTCGACGACGCCTGCGAGGCTGTGGGTGAGGTCCACCGCGTCGTGCACGGGCGCCGACGCCGCCGGCTCGCGACCCAGCCTGCGCGCAAGGTCGTCGGTCAGCACCGGACCGACGAACGGCACGTCGACCAGTCCGCGAGCGAATTCCTCTGCCACCAGAGCTACTTCGACACCGCTCGCCTCGTCCGACCGCAGTGTCCGCCACCCGGTGGCCGCGACGGTCTTCTCGAGCCTTGCGACCCGACCGTCGTCGTCGAGGGCGGCGACCGACTCGGGCCCCAGGTCGTCGGCGAGCTTGGCAGCAGCATCGCGCAGCTGGCGTTGCTCGGCCGTCAGACGGACGTCCATCACAGCCCCCCGGTCTTCGCGCTGGCGCTCATCACGCGCTCTCTCAACACTCGGCGCAACACCTTTCCGGAGGGGAGTCGAGGGATCTCCTCGACGAACGCGACCCGGCTCGGCCGCTTGTAGGAGGCGAGGCGGTCGGCGACCAGCTCGATCAGTTCATCGGATTC
>JAQSXQ010000577.1 GCA_029256565.1 Mycobacterium sp. | reverse complement strand
AGCCGGTAGTCGCGCCAACATGCGTCGCGGTCGTAGCCGGTGATCCCGTAGCCCAGTAGCTCGTCGTGATAGGCCGCGACCAGCTGCTCGTCGAGGCCGGCGCGCTGCTCGGGCAGCAGGCTGGTGGCGGTGAAGTAGGCCAGGTCGCGGGCGGGCAGACCGGCGCCGAGGGTCTGCCAGTCGACCACGGTCACCTCGGTGCGGTCCGGCGTGAACAGCAGGTTGTCGAGCCGGTAGTCGCCGTGCATGAGCGAGAACCGGCCCGGTTCGGACAGCAGCCACGGTGTGGTCAGGGCCATCGATTCCGTTGCGGTAGCGCGGTTCTCGGCGCTCATCCGGTCGCCGAGGCGGTCCAGCGTGATCTGCGTGGCCATGATCGCGACGTCCCCGAGGCCCTTGGCGGCGTCGCCCGTCGCCATCGACATGGCCAGTCCTGGGAAATCGGCCCACTTCGGGTCGCACCACGTCGGGCCGTGCAGGCCGGCGAGGGCGCGCACGGCGAGTTCGGCCTCGACTGCGTCGCATCCGCCGATCTGGTCGCCCTGTACCGCGGGTGCCATGTCGGCGAGCAGCAGGACGATGTCGCCACCGTCGTCGGAGATGTCGCAGTAGTAGTGCCGGGGGATCGGCACCCTCACCGCGTCGGCGACGTGGGTGTAGAACGCGTGCTCGGCGCGGTAGCCCAGTGCCACCCGCTCGCGCACGGTCTCGTCCTGTGACGGCAACTTGACGGCGAACGTGGTCGGCAGGTCGCGCTCCTGCCCTCCCGCGTAGGTGACCGTGAGGCGGTACGTCGCGCCGGTCTGCCCGGTGCCGATCGGCGCCGTCTCCACCGCCGTCACGTCGGCACCCAGTGCGGTGCTCAACCACTGCGGCGTCACGTCTTCTGGGCTTCGCGGAATGGCGGCGGCCGTGGGAGATCCAGTGGACCCAGTGGTCATGGGGCCGGACACTAATCGGCCCGCTGACAGCTGTCAACGATTCTCGACGGCAGTCAACCACGGTATTCAACAGTTTGTAGAGCAGATCACACCTTGGAGGTTCCGATGCGATCACCGTCGCTCATCAGTTCACCGCTCCGCGTGCTGCTCGCCGGAGCCCTCATCGCCGGCGTCACCGCATGTGGGAGCGGTGTCGGCAGCGACACCGCAGGCGAGTCCGCCGCAGGCGGCACCCAGTCGGCGATCCCGGACAACGCCTCGCTCATCGCCGCGATCGAACCCGACGAGGCGCTCGCCGCGGGTCTGCCTGCGCCGGTCGCGCAGGCCAAGACCGTCAACGTCGGGTCCAACGTCCAGTCGGCGCCCAACAACTTCTACGCCGCGGACGGCAAGACGCCGATCGGCTACGAGGTCGACCTGGCCAAGGCCATCGGGCGCAAGCTCGGCGTCGAGATGGCATACCAGGACATGGCTTTCGGCTCGTTGATCACCAGTCTGCAGTCGGGCCGCATCGACATGACGATGGCCGGGATGAACGACACCAAGGAACGCCAGCAGCAGATCGACTTCGTCGACTACTTCTCCTCCGGCATCACGATCATGGTGCAGAAGGGCAACCCCGAGGGCATCACCGGTCCCGACGCGTTGTGCGGCAAGAACGTCGCAGTCGTGCAGGGCACCAGCCATCAGACGTTCGCAGCAGCGCAGAGCGAGAAGTGCGTCCAGGCGGGCCAGCCAGCGGTCACGGTGACCGCCACCGACAGCGACACCCAGAATCAGAACCAGCTGCGCACCGGGCGCGTCGCGGCGATCCTCAACGATCTGCCGAGTGCCGCCTACATCTCCCGCACCGCCGGTGACGGCAACACCTTCGAAGTGGTGCCCGGTCCGCCGATCGAAGGCGGCCCGTACGGCATCGGGTTCGCCAAGACCAACGTCGGCCTTCGCGATGCGGTCAACGAGGCACTCGGCGAGCTGATCAGCGACGGCACCTACCTGCAGATCCTGCAGAGCTGGGGCGTGGAACAGGGCGCACTGAAGGAGTCCGCCATCAATGGCGCATGACGCACCGGCCCAGGCGCTGCCGATAGTTCGGCTCCGGCACTGGGGCCGCTGGGTCAGTGCCGTCGTGATCGTCGGCCTGCTCGCAGGGCTCTTCGTCGCGCTCTCCGAAGCACGGATCGACTGGGCTTCGGTGCCCGACTTCGTCGTGTACCGGGTGATGCTCCTCGGTTTGGTCAACACCGTGCTGCTCGCCGTCATCGCGCAGTCGGTCGCCATCGTGATCGGGATCGTCATCGCGCTGATGCGCCGCAGCGCGAATCCGGTGGCGAAGGCGTTCGCCGCGGGCTACATCTGGTTGTTCCGAGGGTTGCCCGTGCTCCTGCAGATCCTCATCTGGTACAACCTGGCGCTCGTGATCCCCAGGATCTCGATTCCGTTGCCGTTCGGCGGATCTCTGATCGACCAACCCACCAACGTGCTCGTCAGCGCGTTCACCGCGGCGCTGCTCGGACTGGCGCTCAACGAGAGCGCCTACATGGCCGAGATCGTGCGCGCGGGCCTCAACAGTGTCGACAGCGGGCAGACCGAAGCCGCGAAATCGATTGGCATGGCACCGAATCTGACGCTGCGCCGGGTCGTGCTGCCACAGGCGATGCGGGTGATCATCCCACCGACGGGCAACGACTTCATCGACATGCTCAAGGGCACCTCGATCGCGTCGGTGATCGGCGTGACCGAACTCCTGCACGCGTCCAACAACATCTCCTCGCACAACCTGCTGGTGATGGAGACGCTGTTCGCCGCCGCGATCTGGTACATGGTGGTGGTGACCGCCGCGGGCATCGGACAGCACTACCTGGAACGCACCTTCGGCGCTGCCGAGCGCAGTGTCGCCGCGCAGGCCGCAAAGGCGTTGCGAGCCATTCCGTTGACGAGGGGCGCCCGTGTCTGAGCCGCTGCTGAGAGCCATCGGCGTTCGAAAGAGCTATGGGCACACCGAGGTTCTGAAGGGCATCGACCTCGACGTCCGCCGCGGCCAGGTGGTCTGCCTCCTCGGCCCGTCGGGAGCAGGCAAGAGCACCTTCCTGCGATGCCTCAACCATCTGGAGACCATCGACGACGGCCAGGTCTGGGTGGACGGCAAGCCCATCGGGTTCGAGCTGCGCAACGGGAAGCTCTACGAGCTGCGCGAGCGCGACGTCGCCAAGCAGCGCCGGGACATCGGGATGGTGTTCCAGCGATTCAACCTGTTCGGGCACCGCACCGCGCTGGAGAACGTCATCGAGGGCCCCATCCGCGTGCTCGGCGTCGCGCCCGACGTCGCCCGTCGGGAGGGCCGCGAACTGCTCGACCGCGTCGGACTCGGCGACCGCGGGGATGCGTACCCCGCGCAGCTGTCCGGCGGCCAGCAGCAGCGCGTGGCGATCGCACGCTCGCTGGCCATGAAGCCCAAGCTGATGCTGTTCGACGAGCCGACGTCTGCGCTCGATCCCGAACTGGTCGGGGAGGTACTGGCCGTGATGAACACGTTGGCCGCCGACGGCATGACGATGGTCGTCGTCACTCACGAGATCGCGTTCGCATCGGAGGCCGCTGACGAGGTCGTGTTCATGGCCGACGGTGCGGTCGTGGAGACGGGTCCACCCGAGCGCATCCTCAAGGCGCCGGAACACGAACGCACGCGCCAATTCCTGGCCAGGGTGCTCGCGTGAGACCCGTCTCGCCGCGCTACCTGTTGCAGTTCGCCGAGCCGGCCGGATATCTCGACTTCGCCCGCTTCGGGCCGCCGTCGCATGCCGTGCTCGACGCCACGGCCCGGCTCCTGGAGAAGGCGACGCGCGCCGGGCCGTCCACCGTGGACGAGCTGATGAGGGAGGAGACGCGCGCCAAGGCGGCCGCGGCTCGCCTGTGCGGCAGCGACATCGACCACATCGTCCTGCAACCGCACACCAGCCTCGGCCTGTTGCAGGCGGCGTTCAACGCGCCGGG
>JAQSXQ010000576.1 GCA_029256565.1 Mycobacterium sp. | reverse complement strand
CTACCGCGGCGGGCACGCACGAACACCTCTACCCGGCGACCGGCGCACCCAACACCACCGTCGCGCTGGCATCGGAGGTGGAGATCGACCTGGCGGTCACCGAAGCCGCACGCGCGCAACGCGAGTGGGTCGCACTCACCGTCGACCGACGCCGCGACCTGCTGATCGACCTGGCCGACGCCGTCGGAGAACACCTCGACGAACTCGCCGCGCTCAACGTGCACGACTACGCGGTGCCGGTGTCCTACGCCGGCACCGCCCTGCTGCTAGAACGGTTCCTGCGCCACTACGCCGGCTACGTCGACAAGCCACACGGTCTGAGCACGCCCGTCCACGGCTCCTTCGACGTCAACCTCGTCGAGCGGGAACCGTACGGCGTGGTCGGGGTCATCGCCCCCTGGAACGGTGCTCTCGCCGTCGCGGGCAGCTGCGTCGCCCCCGCCCTGGCGGCAGGCAATGCCGTGGTGTTCAAGCCCTCGGACCTGGCACCGCTGGCCGCCCTGCGGTTCGGCGAGCTGTGCCTCGAAGCAGGCCTGCCCGCCGGCCTGGTCAACGTCGTGCCCGCGGGTCCCGATGGCGGCGACGCCCTGGTGCGCCATCCCGGCATCCGCAAGATCCACTTCACCGGTGGAGGCGCCACGGCCCGCACCGTGATCCGGGCAGCGGCAACGAATCTCACGCCGGTGGTTGCCGAACTCGGCGGCAAGTCCGCCAACATCGTCTTCGACGACGCCGACCTCGACGCGGCAGCCATGCTGTCTGCGCATCAGGGCCCGCTGATGCAGTCGGGGCAGAGCTGCGCGTGCGCCAGTCGCCTCCTGGTGCACGACTCGGTCTACGACGCGTTCACCGAGCGCTTCCTCGCCGTGGTCCAGGCAGCCAAGGTCGGCGATCCCTTCGATCCGACGGTCGGCTTCGGGCCGGTCATCAACCAGGCGGCCGTCGACCGCATCCTCGGTGCGGTCGGCGAGGCAGTCGACGGGCGGACCGGTGAACTGCTCACCGGCGGGCACCGCATCGGAGCGGACCTCGCCGACGGCTACTACGTAGAGCCGACCGTGCTGGGCAACGTGGACAACTCGTCGAACCTGGCCCAGCTCGAGACGTTCGGACCGGTGGTGTCGATCATCCGGTTCTCCGACGAGGCCGAAGCCGTGCGTCTGGCCAACGACACCCCTTACGGCTTGAACGCGTTCATGCACACCCGCGACCTGCGTCGCGCCCATGGCGTCGCGCGGCAGCTGGAAGCCGGTTCGGTGTGGATCAACACGTTCAGCGACATGGCGCCGCAGGGTCCGTACGGCGGCTACAAGCAGAGCGGTTTCGGCCGTACCGGCGGGCTCGACGGCCTCAACGAGTTCCTGCAGATCAAGAACATCCGCATCGCGATGGGCTGAGCACCTCCGCCGACTTAGTGCAGTGCACCATCAGTGCGTTATAGTGCACTCATGGACGACGATGCGGCCAAGCTGGCCACTGCCATCGGCGCACGGGTCAGACACGAGCGCACGACGCGCGGGTGGACGCTGGATCAGCTGGCCGAAGCGTCTGCCGTGAGCCGGCGCATGGTGGTCAGCGTCGAGCAGGGTGCGGTGAATCCCAGTGTGGGAACGCTGCTTCGGCTCAGCGATGCGCTCGGCGTCGGCTTGCCCGCGCTGGTGGAGCCGCCCGAACGCTCGCCGGTGACCATCACCCGCGCAGGCGATGGCGCCGCGCTGTGGGCGGGTGAGTTCGGCGGACGGGGCGTTCTGGTTGCCGGCACCACGCCGCCGGACGTCGTCGAACTGTGGGATTGGACCCTTGGCGTCGGCGACAGGCATGTCAGCGAAGCCCATGCCGGCGGCACCCGGGAACTCGTGCACGTCCTCGACGGGGCCCTGGTGATCGACGTCGACGGTCAGTCCATCGATCTGGACGTCGGAGACGCGGTGACCTTTCCCGGCGACGTCCCGCATGCGTACGTCAACCAGGGGAAGTCGCCAACCCGCTTCTCGCTCACGGTGTTCGAGCCCGGTGTCGGCGCAGGCGCCCCACGGCCGCGGGCCAGCCATGACTGAGCCCGAGCCGAACTCGGAGTGGCTGTCCCGCGCGTGGGTCGACGCCGCGGTCTTCGCGCTGCGGCCCGACTACCGAGTCGTGCTGATCACCGCCGACGGCATCGAGCCCGGGCGTGGCGACGCGGGCAGCGAGGCACTGCTGCGCGACGCCGAGGCCGCCGCCCGCGAGGCGCTCACCGAGTCCCCGGTCGACCAGCTTCCCGAGGTCGCCGCATGGCGCGACGCCTACCGCGCGTTCGGCGCCAAGCCCCAGCGCACCCGCAACAGCGTCGAGGCTCTGCTTCGCCGGGCCGAGTCGGGGTTGCCGAGGATCAACCGGCTGACCGACGTCTACAACGCCGTGTCGGTGCGCCACCGCATACCGATCGGCGGGGAGGACCTCACCCGCTATGCCGGTGCGCCCCGATTGGTTCGCGCGACCGGTGACGAACCGTTCGACACCGTCGCCGGGGGCGTCGACGTCGTCGAACGTCCCGAGCCGGGCGAGGTGGTGTGGTGCGACGACGCCGGTGTGACGTGCCGGCGATGGAACTGGCGGCAGGCCCGGCGGACCGCACTGCGCGACGACACCACGACCGCCCTGTTCATCCTCGACGCACTCGCCCCGCTGACCGATGCCGACCTGCATGCCGCGGCCGACGACCTCTGCGGGCACCTGACCCGGCTCGGTACCGACGTCCGGATCACCCGCAGGCTCGTGTCGAACGACGCAGCGCCCCACCAAGGAGATTGACATGCTCATCCACCCATGGGATTCCGCTCTCGACGCCGACGAGTGGCAGAGCTGGCTGGCGTCCACCGACAGATTCGGCACCCTGGCGGTCAACAACGTCGACCCCGCCGAAGCGCCGGTGCT
>JAQSXQ010000575.1 GCA_029256565.1 Mycobacterium sp. | reverse complement strand
CATCGCCGAGCCGATCCAGGGGGAGGGCGGCGACCGTCACATCCGGGCGGAGTTCTTCGCCGCGATGCGCGACCTGTGCGACGAGTTCGACGCGCTGCTCGTCTTCGACGAGGTGCAAACCGGTTGTGGCATCACCGGAACCGCGTGGGCCTACCAGCAGCTGGGTGTGCGGCCGGACGTCGTGGCGTTCGGGAAGAAGACCCAGGTGTGCGGCGTGATGGCCGGTGGGCGCGTCGACGAGGTCGCCGACAACGTCTTCGCCGTCAGCTCGCGGATCAACTCGACGTGGGGCGGCAACCTGACCGACATGGTGCGCGCCCGCCGCATCCTCGAGGTCATCGAAGCCGACGACCTGTTCGCCCACGCCGCCGACGCGGGCAGGCACCTCCTGGGCCGGCTCGCCGAACTCGCCGACGAGTTCCCGGCCCTGGTGCTCGAGCCTCGGGGGCGCGGCCTGATGTGCGCGTTCAGCATGCCCTCGGCCGCGCAGCGTGACGCGCTGGTCGCTCGGCTGTGGGACGCCGGGGTCATCATGCTGGCGAGCGGTCAGGACAGCGTGCGGTTCCGCCCCGCGCTGACCGTCACGCGCGCCGACCTCGACGCCGCCGTCGACGCGGTGCGTGGCGTGCTCGCTCAGATGCGCTGACCGCCCTGGGGCACCGTCAGCGAACGGATCGTCGAGGCCAGCCGGGTGAGTTCGGCGCCACCGACCAGCACGCAGCCGTGCAGCTCGGCCAAACGCCGTGCGGCGGGGGTGAAGTCGTGGTTGGTCACGACCATCGTCTGAGTGCAGTCCTGCATCGGGGCGCCGGCGACCACCTCCTGCACGGCGCCCGTGCCGACGGGCCGGGACTGGCGTTTGCACTGGATCGCCAGGCGGTGCGGCCGCTTCCCGACGATGAGGTCGACGCCCCAGTCGCCGGACAGCGGCGTCATGATGACCGGGACGCCGCACGTGCGGGCGATGCGCGCGACGTAGTCCTCGAACTCGGTGCCGGACATGGCTTCCTTGTCGGCGGCCGGATGCTCGCGCGGGCTCTGGGTGCGCGCTCCACGCGCGATACCGACCAGGAACGCGGGCACGGCCGGACTCAGCACGCCGACGACGACGCTCCACATGGGGTCCAGCCCGCACAGGTAGGCGGCGATGCCTGCGAGGACGCCGACAACGCAGATGACCTTCCACACGGCTCGAACTCTAGGGCGGGGTGCCGACAGCCGGGCTGAACTGCAACGCCCGCCACACCCGCGCGGGCGTCATCGGTAGATCGCGAAGGCGCGCGCCACATGCGTCGGCGATGGCGTTGGCCAACGCGGGCGCCACCGGGTTGTACGGCGATTCGCTCATCGACTTGGCGCCCAGCGGTCCCAGCGCGTCGACGGTGTCGGCGAAGTAGACCTCCGTCACGGGGACGTCGGCCAACTGCGGGATGTGGTAGTTGCGAAGGGTGGTCGTGGTGACCGCTCCGTCCTCGCCCACGTGCATCTGTTCGTACAGGGCCGATCCGATGGCCTGGGCCACCCCGCCCTCCACCTGCCCGCGACACTGCTCGGGGTTGAGCACGACGCCGGCATCGGCGGCGTGCACCGACTGCAGGATCCGTACGACACCGGTCTCGACGTCGACGGCCACCCGGAACGCCTGGACGTTGAAGGCGACCGACCGCGGCGTCCCGTCGTGGCGGCCGTGCCCGACGCCGGTGGTCGCTCCCGTCGCCGCCAACTGGGCGCGCAGATCGCGGCACGCCGCCTGCACCGCAAGCCCGGCGACCACCGTTCCCGCCGACCCGAACGCCCCGGTGTCGTATGCCGTTGCGTCGGTGTCGGATTGGCGGATCCGGACCCGGTCGACGGGGACGTCGAACTCGGCGGCGACCAGCTGGGCGTGCACGGTCGACGTGCCGTTGCCGAACTCCGCGGTGCCCACCGACAGGGTGTAGTCGCCGTCGGCATCCAGTTCGATCGACGCCTCGGCGTAGTGCCCGCGCGGCGGAATGGTCGCGATCATCGCGACCGCCATGCCCTCGCCGACCCGCCACTGCGGGCCCTCGGGCGGCGCCACGCCATTGCCCGAGCGCAGCGCGTGCTGCGCGAGGTCGAGACACTGGTCGAGCCCGTAGCTGCCGAAGGTCAGGTCGTCCTCGACGAGGTGCGCGTCGGTGAACTGGTCACCCGGCACCACGACGTTGCGCCGGCGCAGCTCGAACGGGTCGATCCCGAGTTCGGCGGCGAGCTGGTCGAGTGCCGACTCGACCGCGAACATCACCTGCCCGAGCCCGTAGCCGCGGAACGCTCCGGACGGAATGTTGTTGGTGTACACCGATTCTGCGTCGACGCGCTTGTTCGGGCAGCGGTACACCGACATCGACTCGCCGCATCCGTGGAACATCACGCCGGGGCTGTGGTTGCCGTAGGCGCCCGCGTCGACCAGCACGTCGACCGCGAGCGCGGTGAGTACGCCGTCCGGGCCTGCCGCCACCGTCGCGTCGACCCGGAAGGGATGACGGCACGGGGCGGCGACGAACTCGTCGGACCGGCTGAACTCGTAGCGCACCGGTTCGCCCAGCCGCAGCACGGCCAGCGCGACGACGTCCTCGACGAGCATCTCCTGCTTGCCGCCGAACCCGCCACCGATCCGGCGGGTGAACACGTGCACCCCATCGCGTTCCAGGCCGAAGAGGTGGCACAGCTCGTCGCGCACCAGGAACGGCACCTGCGAACTCGTCCGGATCACCAGGCGGCCGTGCTCGTCGCGCCAGCCGGTGCACCCATGGGTCTCCAGATGTGCATGCTGCACGCGCTGGGTGGTCCACCGACCACTCACCACCGCACCGCCCGCGGCACGCGCCGCCGCCACGCCCGCATCGACGTCGCCGAGGCCGCCGTGCAGTTCGGCGACCACGTTGCGCGACAC
>JAQSXQ010000574.1 GCA_029256565.1 Mycobacterium sp. | reverse complement strand
CGCGGACTCGGCCGGTACGGCGTGCGTGCGAACGCGATTGCGCCGCGGGCGCGGACCGCCATGACCGCCGACGTCTTCGGCGACGCCCCCGAACTGAGCGACGGGCAAATCGACGAGCTGTCGCCCGAGCACGTCGTCAACCTCGTGCGGTTCCTGTCGTCTCCGGCATCGGAAGGGGTCAACGGACAGCTCTTCATCGTCTACGGTCCAACCGTGACGTTGGTGGCCGCACCGACGGTGGAGAAGCGATTCACCGCGAACTCCGACGCGTGGGCTGCCGGCGACCTCGACGACACGCTGCGCGCGTACTTTGCTGACCGGGACCCGGACCTCGGTTTCTCGGCCAGCGCGTTGATGGCTGCGCAAGACTGACAGTCTTGGTTGTCAGTGCGCGCGGGGCACTAGAACACGTTATAGAATGACCTAGGTCACACATGCTTCTACCAGCACGAATATGGTGATTTGTACTGGTTTTGCCGTTCTTTGACACTGCGAACGTGTTCTAGTTAATATGATCCGGCTCACTAAGAGCGGTGCTTAACCCAGGGCGGGAAGGTCATCGAGACGGGCCGTTTCAACGGCTTCGCCACGACGACGACCAGCCCTCGTCCCGAGAAACGGAGCCGAGTTTGTTCGAACAGCTCGCGGCGCCGGCTCGGGCCGTAGGCGGGTTCGTCGAGATGTCCTTGGATACGTTCGTCAAGATCTTCCGACGGCCATTCCAGTTCCGTGAGTTCCTCGAACAGACGTGGATGATCGCCCGCGTCTCGCTCGTGCCGACACTCCTCGTCGCCATCCCGTTCACCGTCCTCGTGGCCTTCACGCTCAACATCCTCCTTCGCGAGATCGGCGCCGCCGACCTGTCCGGCGCCGGCACCGCGTTCGGCACCATCACCCAGCTGGGACCGGTCGTGACCGTGCTGGTGGTCGCAGGTGCAGGCGCCACCGCCATCTGTGCCGACCTCGGCGCGCGCACCATCCGCGAGGAGATCGACGCGATGCGCGTGCTGGGCATCGACCCGATCCAGCGTCTGGTCGTTCCCCGCGTCCTGGCATCGACGTTCGTCGCACTGCTGCTCAACGGTCTGGTCTGCGCGATCGGCCTCGCAGGCGGCTACGTCTTCTCGGTGTTCCTGCAGGGCGTGAACCCCGGCGCCTTCATCAACGGGCTCACCATCCTGACGGGTCTCGGCGAACTGGTGCTGGCCATGTTCAAGGCCCTGCTGTTCGGCGTCTTCGCCGGCCTGGTGGGCTGCTACCGCGGTCTGACGGTGCAGGGCGGCCCCAAGGGCGTCGGGGTCGCCGTGAACGAGACCGTCGTCTACGCGTTCATCTGCCTGTTCGTGATCAACGTGATCATGACGGCGGTCGGCGTGAGAGTCCTGGAGCGCTAGTGATGAGCGCTCGCGCGAAGAAGAGACGGTCATGAGCTACGACGCCACCCTGCGCCTGCGGCGGTTCTTCCGCGGCGTGCCGAACATGGTCGACACCGTCGGCGAACAGGCGTTGTTCTACGGCGAGTCGGTGCGCTACATCCCCAACGCGCTGACGCGGTACCGCCGCGAGACGATCCGTCTGATCGCCGAGATGACGATGGGCACCGGAGCCCTGGTCATGATCGGCGGCACCGTCGGCGTCGCCGCCTTCATGACGCTGGCCTCGGGCGGTGTCATTGCAGTGCAGGGTTACTCGTCGCTCGGCAACATCGGCATCGAGGCCCTCACCGGATTCCTGTCGGCCTTCCTCAACGTCCGCATCGTCGCGCCCGTCATCGCGGGCATCGCGCTCGCGGCCACAATCGGTGCCGGTACCACGGCACAGCTGGGCGCCATGCGCGTCGCCGAGGAGATCGACGCCGTCGAGGCGATGGCCGTGCACTCGGTGTCCTACCTCGTGTCGACGCGAATCATCGCCGGCCTCATCGCGATCGTGCCCCTGTACGCACTGTCGGTGCTCGCGGCCTTCTTCGCCGCCAGGTTCACGACCGTCTACATCAACGGACAGTCAGCCGGCCTGTACGACCACTACTTCAACACGTTCCTCGTGCCGAGCGACCTGTTGTGGTCGTTCCTGCAAGCCATCGTCATGTCCATAGCCGTCATGCTCGTCCACACGTACTACGGCTACAACGCCTCCGGTGGTCCGGTCGGCGTCGGCATCGCCGTCGGCCAGGCCGTCCGCACGTCGCTGATCGTGGTCGTCACCATCGTCCTGTTCATCTCCCTGGCGGTCTACGGCGCCTCGGGCAACTTCAACCTCTCCGGATAGGCCGGCACCGATGTCGACTGATTCCAAGCGCAGCCACGTCAGGATCGCAGCCGCGATCCTCGCGGCCGTCCTGGTCGCCGCCGTCGCGTTCACCTACCTCTCGTACTCCGCGGCGTTCACGTCGGTCGACAAGGTCACGGTGACGTCGGAACGCGCAGGCCTGGTCATGGAGACCGGCGCGAAGGTGAAGTACCGCGGCATCCAGATCGGCAAGGTCGAGACGATCCAGTACGCGGGCAACGAGGCGAAGCTGACGCTGGCCATCGACAGCAGCCAGATGCGCTACGTCCCGTCGAATGCCCAGGTGAAGATCGGTGGCACCACCGTCTTCGGCGCGAAGTCGGTGGAGTTCCTGGAACCGGCCGATCCGACCGGCGACTCGCTGCGTCCCGGCGCCGCAGTGTCGGCCGAGAACGTGCAGCTCGAGGTCAACACCCTCTTCCAAACCCTCAGCGACGTGCTGAAGAAGGTCGACCCGATCAACCTCAACGCCACGATCACCGCGCTCGGTGAGGGCCTGCGCGGCAACGGCGACGACCCAATTACTACCTGCAGCAGCTCAATCCCAAGCTGCCGACCCTGCAGCAGGACTTCCAGAAGACGGCCGTCGTCGCGGGCATCTACGGTGACGCCGCTCCCGACCTGGCCACGGTGTTCCAGAACGCCCCGGCGATCAGCCAGACCGTCGTCGACGAGCAGGAGAACCTGAACGCCGCGCTGCTGGCCGCCACGGGACTGGCCAACAACGGCACCGCGACACTGGAACCCGCCGCCGACGACCTGATCGCCGCGATCCAGCGGCTGCGCGCGCCGCTCAAGGTGCTCGGCGACTACTCGCCCGAACTCGGCTGCGTCATCCGCGGTACGAAGAAGGCGCTCGACACGTTCGCCCCGGTCATCGGCGGCGTC
>JAQSXQ010000573.1 GCA_029256565.1 Mycobacterium sp. | reverse complement strand
CGCGATGTTCATCACGACGTCCATGGCCGGGTGCGACGCATGGATGTCGGCAGCGAACGCGGCCACCTGCTCGTAGTCCGAGACGTCGAGGGCGCGGTGCGCGCTGACCTGGGCGCCGAGTGCGCGGGCGTCGGCCACCGTCTCGGCGAGCCCGTCGGCGTTGCGGTCGGTGAGGAACAGTTCGGCACCCTCGCCGGCCAGCTTCAGAGCCGTCGCCCGGCCGATGCCGCTGGCCGCCCCGGTGAGGAAGCACCGTTTGCCTGCATAACCGCTGCGCTGCGCCATGCAGCCGACCCTACCGGCGGGGGTCAGCGCAGTTCGGTGGCGTCGCCGCCCCACAGCGCGTTGAGCCACAACCGTTCGACGACGTCGAGCGCGCGGGCGGGATCGGTGCCGCGGCCCACGAAGCCGCTGTCCCTGGACAGGGTCATCGCCGTGGTGGCCGTCAGCATGCGGACCAGTGCGGGCAGGTCGTCGGTGATGGGGCGGGCACCGGAGTCCTGCCGGACGAGGCCGACGATCTTCTCGATCACCGTGTCCTCGAAGTCGTTCATGATCTCGCGGATCTGGGCGTCGGTGTTCTGCGCCAACGTGAATGCCTGCATGACCGGGTCCCTGCTGCCGAACACCGCGGCGGCGCTACCGACCATGCGCTTGGCGAACTCGGCCGGGGTCTCGTCGGGCTCGCGCGGGGCGTAGTCGTGGGTGAGCTTGTCCAGCTCCTCCATCGCGTCGGCCACGATCACCGCCAGCACGGCGTACTTCGAGTCGAAGTAGAAGTAGAAGCCCGACCGGGCGACCCCGGCCCGTTCGCTGATCATGCTGACCGAGAGGTCGGCAAACGACTTCACCTCGAGCAGTTCGCGGACGGCGGTGATGATCGCCTCGCGCTGGCGGTCGCCTCGGCTGCGACGGGGCTCGGCGTCGGCGGAGACCGATGCCGACACCGATGCGGTCGACGAGTCGGGGGTCATGGGCATCCACCTTGGCACCGCGCCACGCCTGGGACAAACTTGACAGGCGTCAAGACAGCACATCAGGATGGTGCTCAGAGTGAGATCGACCACACGAACTCAGCCAAGGAGAGTCATGGCGACCATCAACACCCCCGAGTATCTGCTTGGTGAGGCGAAACGACGCCTCACCCCGTCGATCAACAACTTCCCGGGGATGGGTGCCGTCGAGAAGCGGCTGCGTCGGCGCGAGTGGCCCCAGTTCGCGCTGGCCGAGCCGCCTGCGGGCAGCGACCTCAAGCCCGTCATGGGCGATTCGGGTCTGCCGGTGCTCGGCCACATGATCGAGTCGTTCCGCGGCGGCCCGGACTTCATGCTCGAGGTCTACCGCAAGCACGGCCCGGTGCACTACATGCACTCGGCCGCCCTGCCGTCGGTGGTCGCGCTGGGACCGGACGCCACGCAGACGGTGTTCTCCAACCGCAACAAGGACTACTCGCAGAAGGGCTGGCATCCGGTCATCGGCCCGTTCTTCAACCGCGGCCTGATGATGCTCGACTTCGACGAGCACATGTTCCACCGCCGGATCATGCAGGAGGCGTTCATCCGCAGCCGTCTGACCGGCTACGTGGAGCACATCGACCGGGTGGCCTCGGAGGTGGTGTCCAACGACTGGGCCGCCAACGACAGCCGCTTCCTGTTCTATCCGGCGGTCAAGGAACTCACCCTCGACATCGCAAGCGTGGTCTTCATGGGCCACGAGCACGGCGGTGACAAGGAACTGGTCACCAAGGTCAACGACGCCTTCACGATGACCACCCGCGCGGGCGGCGCGATCATCCGCACGCCCGTCCCACCGTTCAAGTGGTGGCGCGGACTGCAGGCCCGCAAGGTGCTCGACGACTACTTCGTCGCGCGGGTCAAGGAGAAGCGCAACTCCGAGGGCACCGACATGCTGAGCGTGTTGTGTCACACCGCCGACGAGGACGGCAACACGTTCTCCGACGAGGACATCGTCAACCACATGATCTTCCTGATGATGGCGGCACACGACACGTCGACGTCGACGCTGACGACGATGGCCTACCACCTGGCCGCCAACCCAGAGTGGCAGGACCGGGTGCGCGAGGAATCCGATCGCCTCGGCGACGGCCCGCTCGACATCGACGCGCTCGAGAAGCTCGAGACCCTCGACCTCGTGATGAACGAGGCACTGCGACTGGTCACCCCACTGCCGTTCAACGTGCGAATGACGGTGCGCGACACCGAATTGTGCGGTCACCACCTGCCCGCCAACACCACCGTGGTGACGTGGCCGTCGATGAACCACCACCTGCCCGAGCTGTGGACGGATCCGGAGAAGTTCGATCCGGCGCGCTTCGCCGAGCCGCGCAACGAGCACAAGAAGCACCGCTACGCCTTCGCCCCGTTCGGCGGCGGCGCGCACAAGTGCATCGGCATGGTGTTCGGTCAGCTCGAGATCAAGACCGTCATGCACCGGCTGCTGCGCAAGTACCGCCTCGAACTGGCCCGCCCGGGCTACAAGGCGCACTGGGACTACGGCGGCATGCCGATCCCGATGGACGGCATGCCGATCGTGCTGCGTCCGCTGCGCTGAGGCGCGGTCGCAGGCGCGGCAATTCGGATCGGCGTGCGCACAACCCTTGATCGCGCGGCGAATCTCGGGCTAAGTGCCTGTACGTGACGACCACCGACTCCTCGACCGACGCACGGCCACCGGCGGACGACTCCGCGAAGACCGTCCGCACGGCGCTGGCCGCGAGCCTCATCGGCACCACCATCGAGTGGTACGACTTCTTCCTCTACGCCACCGCCGCGAGCCTGGTCTTCAACAACGCGTTCTTCCCCGACCAGAGTTCGTTGGTCGGCACGCTGCTGTCGTTCGCGACGTTCGCCGTCGGCTTCGTGGTCCGACCGATCGGCGGCTTCGTCTTCGGCCACGTCGGCGACCGCATCGG
>JAQSXQ010000572.1 GCA_029256565.1 Mycobacterium sp. | reverse complement strand
CGGGCGCTGACCGACGCGGGGACCGTGGCATGAGCGCCCTGCTCGCGCTCCTGGACGTCCACGGCGACGGGACCACCTGGGTCGGCCCGGCCAGCGGACCCGAGGGCAAGCGGGCGTTCGGCGGTCAGTTCATGGGCCAGAGTCTCGCCGCGGCCGCCCGCACGGTCGCGCCGGAGAAGCAGCCGACCAGCATGCACCTGCAGTTCCTGCGCGGCGGTGAGGCGGGCGACGCCGTCGACTACGCCGTCACCGAGGTGTTCGACGGCCGCACCGCTGCCGCGCGACGCGTCGACGCCACCCAGGCCGGACGCCTGCTGACCACCGCCACCGTGTCGTTCGCCGCGCCGATGGCCGGTCCCGAGCACGGCCATCGCGACGCCATGCCCGGTGACCCCGAGGCGCTGCCGCGCAGCGGTCCCGCCGGACCTGCCCCGTCGATGCCGCTCGACGAGATCGACATCCGACTCGACGACGACCGGTCCACGGGCGAGTTCGTGCGGCGGCTGTGGTGGCGCGTGACCGTCCCGGTGCCCGACGACGCACTGCTGCACACGGTGATCGCGGCGTACGTCTGCGACGTCTACATGATCGACCCGGCGCTGGCCGTGCACGGTCACTCGATGGCGGCCCGCACGCACCGCAGCGGCACGACCGACTCGTCGATCTGGTTCCACCGGCGGGTGCACGCCGATCGATGGAACCTGTTGGAGACCCGCTCGCCGGCAGCGGCGCGCGGCCGCGGCGTCATCACCGGCAGCCTGGTCGGGTCCGACGGGGTCATCGCGGCCACGCTGGCGCAGGAGGGGCTCATCGCCGAGCGGGAGCAACCTGCCGCCGACTGAGCCCGCTGGGCGTACGCCCGCGGACCCACCTGCGCGTCACCGTCACCAGACGGGTCAGCAGTATGCCGACGACGATCGCGGCGAGCACGCCCACGAACCTGTGCTCGCCGAACAGCGGATACACCTGGTAGTGCGTCAGGTAGATGAACAGTGACGCCTCGGCGATCACACCGGCGGTGACCGTGAACGCCGACGGGCAGCGGATGGCGGGCAGCCAGATCAGCAGCGCCAAGCCGATGAACACCAGGGCCTCGCGGTTGGGTTGGCCGAAGTACCCGACGATGCCGACGGCGAGGACCGCGGTCACGGCGAGCCGCTGCCACACCGTCGACGACTTGGAGGCGGCCCAGCCGATCGCGAAGAACCAGAACGCCAGCATGGTGAACCACGCGGCCTTGCCCAGCCCGATGCCGAAGACGTCCCACCGCAGCGCCATGCCGAGGGCGAGGAATGCCGCGGCGACGCCGAACGGCCACCGGCGTTCGGCGCGGTCGCCCCACCGCGTCGCGCACAGCAGCGCCAACCCCACCAGCACCCACACCAGGACTTCGACGAACCACAACCGCCCTGCGGTCATGCTGTCCTCTGGACCGAGGAACTTGTTGGCCAGCAAGAGATTCGAGGCCGCGTAGTCGTCGGTGACGACGAGCGCGAACGCCACCCACGCCATGGCTGGCACGGCGATCCAGCCGATGGTGCTGACCAGGTGGCGCACCCGGGTGGCGCGCGGCAGGGGCGTGAGGCAGAAGCGGCCGAAGTTGTATCCGGCCACGCCCAGCAGGATGTGCGCGCCGCCCCACAGCACCCACAGCTCGGCATGCGATCCGGCGACCAGGACGATCGCGGCCGCACGCAGCGCCACGCTGGTCTCGAGCGTCGTTCCCCACCACCGGCGGGTCCTGCGGGCGGACTCCAGCTCGCTCAGCGGAAGTCGCTGCCAGTCCGCGGGCAGGTGCCCCAGTGCGCGTTCCAGCCGCACCGACATGGCGACGTAGGACAGCGAGTTGCCGCCGAGGTCGACGAAGCTGCTGCGCGGATCGATGTCGGCCGCGTCGATCTGCAGCACGTCGGCGAACAGGCCGCGCAGGTCCAGGCGGGCGTCGTCGGTCGTCCGCTCGGCGGCCCGCTCCCGCAGGCCGCGGTAGTCCGGCTTGCCGGTGGGCAGCCGTGGGATCTCGTCGACGTCGACCACCCGGATCGCCGCCCGGGGAAGCCCGGACGCATCGGCCGCCGCGGCTGCGACGTCGCAGTGCCGTGGACGGGTGGCGGCGCCGACGATCAAGAGGCCGTCACCGTCGGTGCAGATCGCGGTGACGCCGTCGGCGTGCAGGGCCGACTCGACGCGTTGCAGGTCGATGCGCAGTCCGTACAGCTTCACGAACCGGTCGCTGCGACCGACCACCTCGTAGAGGCCATCGGGGCGTCGGCGGGCGATGTCGCCCGTGCGCAGTTCCTCGACGCCGGCACCGGAGGCGAGGTCGGCGGCGGTGTGGGCGTAGCCCATCATCACGTTCGGCCCGCGGTAGAAGAGTTCGCCCGTGCCGTCGGGCATGCCGTCGACCGGTTCGATGCGGAACGAGCCGCCGGGGATCGGAACGCCGATCGACTCGGGATGGTCGTGGGCGAGTTCGGGCGGCAGGTAGGCCATGCGCGCGGTGGCCTCGGTGGCGCCGTACATGACGAAGAACCGCCACCCCGAGCGTGCGCCGAGATCGGCGAGCCGCCGCACGCGCTCCGGGTCGAGCCGTCCGCCGGCCTGGGTGACGTAGCGCAGGCTCGGCAGCGACTTCGCCTCGAAGCCAATCCGGTCGAGCAGGTCGAAGGTGTGCGGAACGCCGGCGAACGACGTTGCGCCGTGCGTGCGGAACTGGGTCCAGAAGTCGTCGTCGACGACGGACAGTTCGGTGAGCACCAGCGCGGCGCCGCGCAGCAGGTGACTGTGGATCACCGACAGCCCGTAGCAGTACGACATCGGCAGAGTCGTTGCGGCCCTGTCGGTTCGGGTGATGTCGAGGTAGGTGGCGATGGACTCGGCGTTGGCGGCGAGGTTGAACCGGGACAACCGCACCAGCTTGGGGGAGCCGGTGCTGCC
>JAQSXQ010000571.1 GCA_029256565.1 Mycobacterium sp. | reverse complement strand
GCTGCCGCCGAACAGGGGATCGTTCACCATCGCGGCATGCAGGTTGGCCGAGAGTTCGGCTGCCAGCTTCGCACCCTTGGGCAACTCGCTGACACCGTCGGGCAGGTCGCCGAGCATCGCGATGAATCCCGGTAGCGTCGCCTGAGTTTCGCGCCGCGCGTAGTGGCGCAGAGCGACTTTGAGCACGGCGCGCGACTGCATCGCCTTCGCCGTGTTGCCGGTGATCAACGCGCGCGGCTCCAACGCGGCGACCGCCGAGTCGACGGCGTCCTCGAATTCCTCTGCGCTGTCGCGCACTCCGTCGAAGTCGGGTAGCGGCTGGAACGACAGCGGTCGGCCGGAGTTCCTGCGCGGCGTCCACACCACGACCTCGGTGCCCGCGAAGTACTGCTCGGCGCGAGCGTCGTCCGCGGGGTTCCAGCCGTCGGGACGCTGCGGCCACGGGTCGCCGAGTCGGGACAGGTCGTTGTTCGGGTCGAGCACGATCGACGAGACTCCGCGTAGGGCGGCCTCTTCGATCAGCCGCCGGATGAGCACCGTCTTGCCGGAGCCGGAGCCGGCGAAGATCGAGGTGTGCTTGCGCAGCGCGGCGAGGTCGACGGTCACCGCGCTGTCGGTGCCGTCGACGCCGAGGGGCAACTCGTGCGCCGACGCCGCGACCGTCGGGTACGCCGCCGCAGCGGGTTCGCCCTGCACCTGAGCCGAGGGCACCGGCACCGGCGGCGGTTCGTCGCCGGCGAGGTCGCCCAGTGCCGTCCGCAGCAGTGCCACCGAGTGCGCGGGCCTGCGGGTGCGCAACCACGCCGTCAGCCCGGCGTCGTCGTCCTCCAGCATGTCCCGCAGCGCGAAGCCGGTGCGCAGATCGTCGTCCGACATCGGCAGCGTCCGGCCACCGGCGGCCTCGAACTCGGCGATCAGTTCGGCGGTCTTCTTGCCGCTCGGCCACGGTGTGTTGCGGAGCAGGAACAGTCGCCGCTTCTCCGAGCCGGACGCGGAACCCGCTGCGCTGCTGGCATTTCGGATCCTGGTCTGCGCCGCGATCGCATTCGTGGCGGCGATCGCACGGAACGCCCAGTGCCGCTCGTCGTCGGTCGAGGAGTCCAGGCTCTGGCGCAGCCGGGCGTGCAGCGGCGGCTTGTGCCCCGGCGGGGGATCGAGCCGGAACGCCTGCTCCTCCTCGCCCAACTCGGCGATCCAGGCGTCCAGCACCGCACCCAGCAGGGCGGGCACGGTGGTGTCCTCGCCGTCGGGTTCCAGTGCCGCGGCGGGCACCGCGCGGCGCCGGTACTCCGCGAAGACGGCGTCCAGCCCGGTCGGGTCGGTGTCGCCGGACCGTGGTTCGCCGGCGGGCACCTCGTCGGGTGCCGTGAGTGAGGCCAACTCGACCAGGGTGTCGCGTTCGAGGCAGCGGCGGACGTGGGCGTCGGCACGCTTGAGCAGTTCGCGCGGCGTGAATTGGGGCGCCTCGTCGAACGCCGACGGCAGGATCGGCCAGCTCGGGTACGGCGGCGTGAAGCCCTTCGCGGCGTAGCTGGTGGAGAACCGGCGCTCGAGGATGGCGCGGCCGAGATCGGCGGTCGGCAGCGGCCGCAGCGGTGCGGTGACCCGGAACCGGTCGCTCACCGTGCCCACCGCGCGGGTCTCGATGGACTCCCACACCGCCGGTAGGCACGCGATGACGGCGGGGGCACGGCGCATGGTCTGGCGGATCGCCATCAGGCCGTGCGCGACGTGTTCGAGGTCGCGGTTGTCCGTGCGGCCCGCCACCTCGGTGGCATCGGTCGACTGGGCGAGCAGCGTGTCGATCTGGTCGATCGCCAGTACGGCGGGTCCGGCCAGCGCGATGATCCGGGAGATCTGACGCACCGACTCCTGCGGTGTCAGCGTGGGATTGGGCAGCCGCCAGGAGGCGCGCGCGGCTTCGTCGAGGTCGTTGCCGGACAGGAAGGCCTGTCCGACGTCCTGCAGTCCCAGGTCGCCGGAGCCGAGCAGGACCAGTGCCCGCAACGTGTGGTGGCATTCCCTGACGGTGGCGCGGTGTTCGCGGTGCAGCGCGTTGACGAAGCGTTCGACGATCTCGGGTGTCGCGTCGTCGTCGCCGATGAGCGATCGACGGTCCGCGCGACCGACGTGCGCCAGCGTCGAGAGTTGCCACAGCAGGTCCTTGAGCTGGGTCTCGCGTTCGCCGCCGGGCCGGTTGAGGCTGTCGAGGATGCCGCCGTGGGCGGACTGCCAGAAGCTGGTGGCGTCGAGCAGTTCGACGAGCAGGAAGAACCCGCCGCGGGCCTGGACGCGCTCGCGGACCTGGCCCAGCAGATGCGTCTTGCCGGACCCGGCGCGCCCCCGGATCACCACGCCGAGCGGGTTGGAGTCGGGATGCTCCGCCGCGTCGGAGAAGGCGGCATCGACCTCCTCGATGGCGAACTCGTTGAGCCCGCCGACGTGGAGGGCGCCTTGCGAGTGCCAGAGGTCGTCGGCGGTCGGCGCCCACGTCAGGCGCAGCCCCGCCAGGGCCTCGCGCTGGCCGGTGTCCATCACGACTCGATCGCGATCAAGTGGTTGTCCTTGTTGCCGATCCGGACCGCCGCGGATCGATCCGCGTCGGTCAGCGTCTTCTGGTTCTCCTCGGGAATGAGGCTCACCCCGGGTGCCTGATAGAGGCGCAGCAGCGCCGTGTCCAGCTCGTCGCGCGAGACGTCGGGCAGTGCGGACCGCACCTTGACCAGCCCCACCCAGCTGCCGGGACGACGGGCGAGCTGGCGGTATGCGGTGCGAATCCTGTCCTCCACGTCCGCTCCGCCCGTGCCTTCCCGATCCGGTTCGACGGCTTCAGTCGAGACGCTGACGGCCGCCTCGTCGGCCGGTGCGAACACGTCGGCCAGTGCCAGATCGGCGTGATCGAGATACCGGCCCAGCGCCTTCATCAACGTATACAG
>JAQSXQ010000570.1 GCA_029256565.1 Mycobacterium sp. | reverse complement strand
CGGCGCATCGCCAAGGCGCTCAGCTCGGTCGACACCCAGCCCAAGGAGGTCGCCGCAGTCACGGCCCACGGCCTGTGGGCCGCGGCGTTGCAGCTGGCGTCGGCGATCTGCAGGCACTACTGGCCGCTGGCACTGGTCGCCGCCGTGCTGTTCAAACGGTGCAGGCAGGTGGTCCTGGTGGCCGCCGTGGTCGACGGCGTGGTCGACTGGGCCACCCGGCATGCCGACGCCGACGGTGACGCCCACCGCGTGGGGCTGCTGAGCTACCTGCTGCTCAAGCGTCTCGACGACATCGCCTACGGTCTCGGACTGTGGACCGGCGTCGTCCGCGAGCGTCACCTCGGCGCTCTCAAGCCGCAGATCCGGACCTGAGAATCCACGCGAGAAGGATCGACACCGTTGCACGCTGATGTGCTCGTCGTGGGCGCGGGTAGCGCAGGCTGCGTTCTGGCCGAACGACTCTCGGCCGACCCCGAATGCCGCGTGGTGGTCGTCGAATCCGGGCCTGGGCCGTCCGATCCGCGGGTCATGGCGCAGATCAGCGACGGCCTACGACTGCCCATCGGCGACGCCAGTTCGGTGGTGCGCCGCTACCGCACGACCCTGACCGACGACCCGCCGCGGTCGACGACGATCATGCGGGGCGCCGTGGTGGGTGGCTCGGGCGCCGTCAACGGCGGCTACTTCTGCCGCGGCCTGCCGGAGGACTTCGACGCCTGGGCGCTGCCCGGGTGGAGCTGGGACGACGTGCTGCCGCACTTCCGCGCCATCGAGACCGACCGCGACGTCGACGGCCCGCTGCACGGTACCGATGGCCCGATGCTGATCCGCCGCGTGCACGAATTCGAAGTGGGCGCGCGGGCTTTCGTCGATGCCGCGCGCACGCTCGGTTACCCTTGGCTCGAAGACCTGAACGGGTCGTCGCCCGGCGCACCACTGGAGCCCGGTGTGGGGGCGGTCCCGCTCAACATCGATCGGGGCACCCGCGTGGGACCCGGCGGCGCCTTCCTCGGTCCGGCCGCGGCCCGCCCGAATCTGCGGGTGCTCGACGGGACGGACGTCACTCGGTTGCGCATCGAGCGGGGCAGGGTCGTCGGCGCAGAGTGCCGCGGACCCGATGGGGACGTCTTGGTGACCGCCGATCGAATCGCGTTGTGCGCGGGCGCGATCGGATCGGCGCACCTGCTGATGCTCTCGGGAGTCGGTCCGGCCCGCACGCTGACCGACGCGGGCGTGCCGGTGGTGGCCGACCTTCCCGTGGGGGCGAGGTGCGCCGACCACCCCGAACTGGTGCTGCCCGTCGACTGGCCCGCCGCGCCAGGGCGTCCGCCGCTCGAGGCGGTGCTGGTGACCGAGGACGGTCTGGAGATCAGGCCGTACACGACGGGCTTCGGCGCGATGACGGGCGGCCCCGGCGACGACCCGGAGGATCGCCCACATCTCGGCGTGACGCTGATGCGGCCTCGGGCGCGGGGCGTCATCACCATCGTGTCCGCCGATCCTGCCGTGCCGCCGCTGATCGAACACCGCTACGACGCCGAACCGGCCGACGTCGCCGCACTCGAGGCGGGCGCCGAGCTGGCCCACGACCTCGCGGGCACGGGATACACTGCGCGGCAGTCATATTGGTCGACGTCGCAGCACCTGTGCGGGTCGGCGCCTATGGGCACCGACGACGACGCCGTGCTAGATCCCCAGTGCCGGGTGCGTGGCGTCGATGGTCTCTGGGTGGTGGACGGTTCGGTGATGCCGAGCATCACCGGGCGGGGGCCGCACGCGACGATCGTCATGATCGGCCACCGCGCCGCCGAATTCGTCAGTCGCTGAGCGGCGCCAGCGCCTCCTCCTCCGGAACGCTTCGTCGCCGCGTGAGTCGCTGCACTGCCTTGAGCTGACGGCCGTCCCGGCCTGGCGCCCAGAGTCCCACCAGTACCGCCGCGACGGTGATCACCGACGCGAGGACCAACAGGGAGGCGTTCATCGACTCCACGAACGCCGACTGCGCGACCTCGGCCAGCCGGGCACCGGAGGGTCCCATCTCGTCGGCGACGGCCAGCGCCGAGGCCAGCGAGTCGGTCGCGGGCGCCCGCACCTGCTCGGGCAGACCGTCGAGTCGCGGTCCGATGAGGGTGCCGTACTGCGCGGCCAGGATCGAGCCTGCCACCGCGATGCCGAGTGCGGCGCCGATCTCGCGGGTTGCGTCGTTCACCGCCGATGCGACGCCCTGCTTCTCGTCGGGTACCGCACCCATGACAGCCGACGTCGTTGGCGCCGTGCACAATCCGATGCCGGTGCTCATGACCAGCAGCGGCCATGCCAGCTGCAGGTAGGGGGAGTCGATCTCGAGCAGCCGCATGGCCATCAGCCCGGCAGCGATCAGAATCAGTCCGACCGTGAGGACCAGCCGCAGCCCCACCCGGGGCAGGTACCAGTTGTTCGTCGCGCTGAGGATCAGAACCGGTCCGATGAGCGGGGCGATGGCGACCGCCGTCTTCAGTGCGCTGTAGCCCATGACCAGCTGGATGTACTGAATGGAGACGAAGAAGAAGCCGAAGTTGGCGAAGAACAGGATCGTGATGCCGACGGCGCCGGTGGCGAAGTCCGGCCTGCCGAACAGGCGGACGTCGAGAAGTGGATGGGGGAGGCGCAGTTCGACCACGGCGAAGGCCGCGGCCAGCACGAGGCCCGCGGCCATGCAGCCGTAGACCAGCGGGTCGGTCCATCCGCGGACGGGCGCCTCTACGACGCCGAACACGAAGACCGCCACCGCCCCGCCGATCAGGGCCGCGCCGCGCCAGTCGAGCGGCGTCGCGTTCTCGTCGCGCGACGAGGAGACGGTCAGGGTCAGGACGAACAGGACGGCGGCAGCACCGGCGAAGCACCAGAAGATCGACTGCCAGGCGAAGAAGTTCAGCAGCAGCCCCGAGCCCAGGAAGCC
>JAQSXQ010000569.1 GCA_029256565.1 Mycobacterium sp. | reverse complement strand
CGCCAGCGGCGCCTGGAGGGGGCGTGGGGATCGTCGTGGCCTGATCGTTCAGGGTCATCCCTTCACCGCTCCTGTCAGTCCGCCCACGATGCGCTTCTCTGCAAGGAGGAAGAACGCCAGCGCAGGGATCATCGCCAATGAGGTGTAGGCCAGGATCGCACCGGTGTTTTGCGAGTACTGGCTGGAGAACTGCGTCACCCCGAGCGGCAGCGGCCACAGCTCCTGCGGGAGGCTGCCGGTGCTGATCACGAGCAGCGGGAGAAGGTAGCCGTTCCAGCTGGCGACGAACGCCAGGATGCCGACGGTGATGAGACCGGGCTTGGACAGCGGCAGCATGATGCGCCAGAAGAACCCGATGCGCGTGGCACCGTCGATCATCGCCGCCTCCTCGAGCTCGGCGGGGATCGCACGCAGGAATGGCACCAGGATGATGATCGTGGTGGGCAGCGCGAACGCGATGCCCGGGATGATCACGCCCAGATACGTTCCGTGCAGGCCGAGCGTACGCAGCAGCAGGGTCAGCGGCAGCGCGGCGACGGTCAGCGGGAACATGAGGCCCGCCGCGAAGAGGGTGTACAGCCCCTGACGCCCGCGGAAGTCGTAGCGTGCCAGCACGAAGGCGGCCATGAGCCCCGCCACGACGACACCGACGGTCGTGGCGACCGCCAGCACGGTACTGGCGAAGACGTTGCCCCAGAAGCGCGGAGCGCCGAGCACCTCGGTCCAGTTCTGCAGCGTCCACGGGTCGGGGAAGCCCGCCGGGTTGGCGTTGAGGTCGGCGGTGGTGCGCAGACCGCCCATGAAGACGTAGAGGACGGGTCCGACGGCGATCGCCGCGATGACGAGCGCCACGAGGTAAACGAACGGCTGGCCCCAGTCGAACCCGCGTCGAACGGGCTGGACGTCGCGCGACTCGGTGCCGCCGGTGACGATGGTGGTGGTGGCCGACATGTCAACGCACCTCTCTCTTGCGGCGGACGCCCGGCTCGCGCCCGCGGCGGGCACCGGCTCCCGTGATCGAACCCGCGAGGTCGCGGCGCAGCGCGAATCGCTGATACACGAGGGCGATGACCAGCGAGATGACGAACAGGATCACGGCGATGGCGCTGCCGTAGCCCGGCTGCCCGGCGAACTGGCCCTGCTGCACCATGTAGGTCGCCATGGACTCGGTGCCGATCCGTCTCACCGCCGGCGAGACGGTGACCCAGATCATGTCGAAGACCTGCAGCGACCCGATGATCGACAGGAAGGCCCAGATGCGGATCGTGGGGCCGAGGAGCGGCAGCGTGATGTACCGCTGGATCTGCCACCAGCTGGCACCGTCGATCGCCGCGGCCTCGGCCAGCTCGTCGGGGACGCCCTGGAGCCCGGCGAGCATGAGCAGGATCGCGAATCCGATGTACTTCCACGTCAGGATGAAGAAGATGGTCCACAGCGCGAGCGTGGGGTCGGCGAGCCAGTTCTGGGCCAGAGCACCGAGGCCGATCGACTCGAGGGTCGCGTTGAGCGCGCCGGAGGGCTGCAGGATGAGGCGCCACGACAGACCGGCGATGACCTCGGCGAGCACGTACGGCACGAAGATCAGCAGCCGGAAGACGCTGCGACCGCGCAGGCGCCTGTTCAGCAGCAGCGCGATGGCGATCGCGATGGGGCCCTGCACGAGCAGCGACATGAACAGGATGAAGAACGTGTTGCCGATGGCGCGCTGGAACTCGGGTGTCGTCAGCGCGCGCACGTAATTGTCGAGGCCGATGAACCGGTCAGAGTCGGCGAGATGCGACCACTGGAACGCCGGCGGCAGGTTGTAGAGGCTGTAGACCGCCGCGAGGATCACCGGCAGGATGACGAAGCCGAGGAACAGCACGAGGGCGGGAGTGACGAAGAAGAAGATCTCGAGGCGCTTGCGCCCCTCGCCGCGCCGCTTCGGGCGCACGGGTGCAGGGCCCGGGCCCGCGGTGACCGCGGGCCCGGGGGTGGTGAGAGTGGTCATGGCCTACAGAGTCGCTGCCGCGTCCTGCATGCGCTTGACGACGTCTTCGGGCGAACCGTTGCCGGCGAACAGGTTGACGATTCCCTCGTTCATGGCGTTGCCGACGGTGGTGCCGAACGCGGTGTCGAACCAGAGCTGGACGAAGGATGCCTCGGCAAGGCCCGCCGCGACGGCCTGGAGGTTCTCGTCCTCGATCGCGTCCTGTGCCGCGGGCACCGTCGGGATGCCGGAGCCGCTCTCGGCGAAGCGTCGCTGCACGTCTTCGCTCATGATGTAGGCGAGCAGGTCGGCGCACTCCGGCGGGGCCTCGGCCGCGCAGCCGAAGCCGTCGCCGCCGCCGAGAGCCGCCGTCGGGTCGCCGGCCGCGCCCTCGATGCCGGGCATCGGGAACCAGCCGAGGAACGGCGGAACCTGCTCGTCGGGAGTGAGCCCGCCGATCGTGCCGACGTTCCAGTGACCCATGAGCTCCATGGCCGCCTGACCGTTGGCGATCATGCCCGCCGAGCTGCCTGCGCCCTCCTGCGGGACCGTTCCCAGGAAGCCTTCCTGGAACGGCTCGATCCCGATGAACTCCTGAAGCTGCTCGCCCGCCTCGACCCAGCACGGGTCGCTGAAGTCGAACTCCTCCTCGGCTGCCGCAAGGGTCTCGGGCGAGCAGGACTTGAGGGCGAACTGGTACCACCAGTGCGCGGCTGGCCATCCGGCGCCCGCGCCGACCGCGATCGGCACCACGCCGGATTCGCGCAGTGCGCCGACGGCGTCGACGAGCTCGTCGAAGGTCTCGGGTACCTCGACGCCAGCCTCGTCGAACATGTCGGTGTTGTACCAGAAGCCCTCGATGCCGAACGTGAAGGGGATGGCGTAGGTCTCGCCTCCGACCTGCCACGGGCCGACGGTCGCGCCGACGCTCTCGATGGTCTCGGGGATGGCGTCGTCGAGGGGCATGAG
>JAQSXQ010000568.1 GCA_029256565.1 Mycobacterium sp. | reverse complement strand
GTGCTCGCTTTCGTTCGCGGTCCTCGAGTCAACGGTGGGCGATGGCGGGTTGATTCCATGGCCGCGGCGTCGGCGGCGTCGACGAGACTCCCAATGATCTCCTGAAGCGCTCCCGACCAGCCGGAACGGTGGTCGTGGCCACCCGCGTCGGAATTCGACTCGCGCCGCGTTTTAGTGACGGGGCTCGATTCACGGCGAGTCGATCTCTGGCCACTCCTCGCCGCGCTCGCGACACTGACGAGGGTGACGACTATGCACGAGGGCGAATGGCAGGGTCCACGACCGCTGGTCGAAGAATGGGAGTGGCAGTACCGGGGGAGCTGCCGTCGTCTGCCGCCGGAGGTGTTCTTCCCCGAGGATTCGGGGCGGACGGGTCTGCGGGCGAGGGAGGAACGCGCGAAGCAGATCTGCCTCGACTGCCCGGTGCTGAATCGCTGCCGCGAGCATGCGTTGACGGTTCGCGAGACGTACGGCGTGTGGGGCGCCATGTCGGCGCGCGACCGGGCGAAGGCGTTGGCGGCGCGCGCGGGTTGAGAGCGGGCTACGACGCGTCGACGGTTGCCCGTTGCGCCCCTGTGTCCCGGATCGAACGGGCGAGGAGGCCGATCGAGTCGGCCGAACTCGAACCCGCGGCCGTCGTCACCATGCACAGCGACTGCTCGGGCGAGCGTGCCAGCACCAGGTTCTGCTGGGTGATGGTCACCGGTCCCACCGTTGGGTGGCGGAGCTCGTAGGATCCCGCCTCGCACGGCTGCACCCGGTGGTCGCTCCACATCGTCACGAACTCCGGGCTGTTCATGGACAACTCGCCGATCAACTCGGCCAGTGCCGCGTCGTCGGGATGGCGTCCGGCCACGTGTCGGAGGTTGCCGACGAGTGTGCGGGCCTTGCGGTGCCAGTCGACGTACAGCTCGCGGGTGTGCGGGTCGCGGAATGCCATTCTGGCCAGGTTGGGGCGGTCGGCAGGCCGATCCACGGAGTCGCGCTCGACGTGGCCGGCGAGCAGCGCGTGTCCCAGGTCGTTCCATGCGAGCACGTCGGTGCGCCGGCCGATGACGAGCGCGGGCACGTCGCCGAGGGAGCGCAGCAGGTCCCGGGTCGCGGCGTCGACCTTCTCGACGGGGGGCCGCCGGCGCGGCTTCGGCCGGCTGGACGCCAAGGCGTGCAAATGGCGTCGCTCGTGGTCGTCGAGGCGCAACGCCGTGGCAATCGCATCGAGGACCGCCTCCGAGGCATTCACGGACTGCCCCTGTTCCAAGCGGGTGTAGTACGACGGGCTGACCCCGGCCAGTCGAGCGAGTTCCTCGCGGCGCAGGCCGCTGACCCGACGCCGTTCGCCGAACGTCGACAGGCCCACGTCGTCGGGGACGAGTTGGGCTCGACGCGCGCGCAGGAAGTCACCGAGGGACGCGGAGTTCATCCTTCGACTATGCGCTTCCTCGCTCGCGCGTGAGTGATCCTGGCAGGGGTAGGCACGGCAGGGGCTGGTCGGCGGGCCGGGTGCCCAGCAGCCTGGGGGCATGAACGAGATCGTGTTGGGTGACGTGTCGGTCACCCGGGTCATGGAGTACTTCGGGTCGGTCGAGTTGTCGCCGTCGACCTTCTTTCCGGACAGCTCGGACGACGCCTGGCAGCGCAACGAGGACTGGCTGGCCCCGGACTTCTACGATTCGGCGGCCGACGTGTGCGTCAGCGCGATTCAGACGTGGCTGCTGCGCAGCGCGGGCAGGACGATCCTGGTGGACACCGGCGTCGGCAACCACAAGGAGCGGCCGCACGCCAAGGTGTGGGACCACCTCGACACCGACTTCCTCGGCAACCTGCGCCGGGCAGGGGTCCGCCCAGAGGACGTCGACCTGGTGATCAACACCCACCTGCACAACGATCACGTGGGCTGGAACACCTACCTCGACGACGGCTTCTGGGTGCCGACGTTCCCGAACGCCACCTATCTGATGCCACGGCGCGACTTCGAGTACTGGGACCCGGACAACGGCCACGTGCCGCGGCGGGGGCTGGGCAACCAGAACGTCTTCGAGGACAGTGTGGCTCCCGTGCGCGACGCAGGCCTCGTCGAGCTGTGGGACGACGGCTTCACCATCGACGCCGGGCTGCGGCTGGAGCTGGCCCCGGGGCACACGCCCGGGTCGTCGATCATCGCCCTCGAATCAGGCACGGACAGAGCGCTGTTCGTGGGCGACATGCTGCACACCCCGCTGCAGTTCCTCGAGCCGGAGGTCAACAGCTGCTTCTGCGTCGACCCCGGGCAGTCGAGGGCGACGCGCCGCCGCATCCTGGGCAGGGCCGCCGATACCAACACGCTTGTGTTCCCGGCCCATCTCGGCGGTCACGGCGGCGCGGAACTGCGCCGCGACGGTGACCGGTTCACCATCGCGCAGTGGGCCGCGTTCGCCCGGGTGACCGATGTCTGAGGCCGTCGTCACCACCTCGACCGGCCGGGTCCGGGGCCACGTCACGGCGCGAACCGTGTCGTTCCACGGGATCCCCTACGCCGCAGCACCTGTCGGCGCTACCGGTTTCGCGGCACCGCGCCCCCACGAACCGTGGTCGGGCATTCGGGACGCGACACGGCCCGGATCCATGGCGCCGCAAGCCCCCCGCGGCGGGTTCGGGAAACTCGACATGTCACCGTACTTCGGAGCCGCCGCGATGACCGATCCCGACTACCTGACGGTCGACGTCTACGCGCCGGCGGATGGCGTGGCGTGCCCGGTGATGGTGTTCGTCCACGGTGGCGGGTTCGTCTCGGGCGCAACCCAATCGCCGCTCTACGACGGTGCGGCGTTCACACGGGACGGGGTGGTGCTGGTCAACGTCACCTACCGGCTGGGCATCGTCGGCTTCCTCGATCTGCCCGACGCGCCACCCAACCGGGGATTGCTCGACGTACTGGCGGCGCTGCACTGGGTCCAAGCCAA
>JAQSXQ010000567.1 GCA_029256565.1 Mycobacterium sp. | reverse complement strand
CTGACCCTCGCCGACGTGGAGTTGCACTTCAAGCAACCGCCGCCGGGCGTCGACCCGGCCGACGAGCTGACCGGCGGGTGCCTGGTCCTCGTCGACGACGTCGCGCCCTTCCATCGGCAGTTCGCCGCGGGCCTGCGGGCCCGCCACGGACGCGTGCTCGCGACGGGACGTCCACGCCTCGCCCGGCTGCGGTTGGGGCAGAGCCGGTTCTGCGTGTTCGACCCGTCGGGCAACGTCGTGCTCTTCGTCGACCGCGACGAACCCGACGTCGAGTACGGCGGCTCGACCGCGCTGACGGGTCTGGCCAAGGCGCACGACAACGTCCGCATCTTCCGTGACTTCAAGAACGACGACGTGCTTGCGGCCAGGGCGCTCGACGCCGCGCTGAACCGCTACGGCGCCAACGGCTCTCGGATCGACGTGGCCCGTGCGCTCGCCGATCGCGCCGAACTGGCCGTGGCGCTTGGCGACGCGGCGACGGCCGACCGCGTGCGCCGGGAGCTGTCCGACATGCATCTGAGCGACGGGGAACGGGCCGAGATCGCCACCGAACTCACCGCGCTCGACCAGATCGACGAGTGGATGGCGCACTGATGTCGACGGTCCGCCTGCTGGTCCTCGGTGTCGTCCGGCGCCACGGGTCCGCCCACGGCTACGCGGTCCACCGCGAGCTGATGTCGTGGCGGGTCGACACCTGGACCAGGGTGAAACCGCCGTCGATCTATCACGCGATCAAGCAGCTGGATCGCGAGGGCTTGCTGGCCGGTTCGGCGCCGCAGGACAGTCCGCGCGGTCCCGCCCGGGTGGCCTACCGGATCACCGCGGCGGGCGAGCGCGCGTTCCTCGAGCTGCTCGAACAGGCACTGCAGAGTCCCGACGTCGAGGACTTCGGGGCCGGGATCGCGTTCATGCGGTGTCTACCGCGAGCCCGCGTCGTCGACCTGCTCAGCGCGCAGCTGGCCACGACGCGGTCCATCGACGTCGAACTCGACTCGATGAAGTCGCAGTGGCCCGATGCGGGGGAGCCGCCGCACGCCGCCCACCTGCTCGACCTCTGGCGCGGCGCGTTCCAGTCGCATTCGACGTGGACCGCGGACATGCTCGACCGGATCGCACGTGGCGAGTTCCGCTTCGCCGACGACGACGACGGCGGTGGCTAGGCCTCCGCGTCCGACCGCAGGCCCGGCATGACGTAGCGCCTCACGTGTGCCAGCACGGCAGCCGGGTCACCGACGTCGAAGTGCTCGCCGGGCACGGTGGTCAGCGACAGGATGGCCCGGGCCACCCATTCCGACGCCTCGTCGACCCGCACGGCGGCGTGCACCTCACCGGCGTCGCGCGCCGCGACGAGATAGCGCCGCCAGAACGCCGCGAGATCGGGGACGAGCCCGTGCACCCCGGCGCCTGCGCAGGCCGCGAAGTCCTCGGGCTCCTCGACCCGCAACTTCATCAGCAGCGCGCCCGGGTCGTCGTAGGCGGACCGGCCATGGGTGATGCCCGCGGCGATCTGCTGGTCCAGGCCGTCGATCTCGGCGAGTAGGGCGTGCGACTCCGACCAGTAGGCGTCGTTGAGCCGCACGATCGCCGCACCGAGCAGCGTCACCTTGTCGGGGAAGTGGCGGTACAGCCAGCCGCGTGACACTCCGGCCACCTCGGCGACCTCGGACACCGTCGTCGACCGGATGCCCTTGGCGCGCAGGCACACCTCGGCGGCGTCGATCAGGCGGTCCCGCACGGTGGCGGCGTGGGCCCCCGAGAGGGCCGGGGTGCTGGTCAACGGCTAGCCCTTCGTCGGCACGTGCTTGGCGGGCCCATTTCGCCGCGCTGGAGATCGATTCGATGCATTCTGCCAATGGCCAGACGCTACCGTGTGGCGACCCGAGGATGGTAGACACATTCCGAGATCTGTTCACTAGCGGCGAGGTGGCCAACGATGACCGACACGCTCCAGCAGTTGCTCCGCGAGCGCGCCGACGCCGACGCCACGGCGATCAAGTACGGCGACCGGACCTGGACGTGGCGGGAACACGTGGCCGAGGCCTCGGCGCAGGCCGCGTCGCTGGTCGCCATGGCCGCACCCGGCAGGCCGCTGCACGTCGGCGTCCTGCTGGGCAATACGCCGGACATGCTGACCGCGCTGGCCGCCGCCGCACTCGGCGGCTACGTGCTCTGCGGCGTCAACACCACCCGGCGCGGTGACGCGCTGGCCCGCGACGTCGCGAGGGTGGACGTCCAGATCCTGCTGACCGACGCAGACCATCGCCACCTGCTCGACGGTCTCGAACTTCCCGGCGTCGCGGTGATCGACGTGTCCACCGACGAGTGGGCGGACCGGGTCGCGCACGCGCCGGAGTTGGTGCCGCACCGCGAAGTCGCCGCCGACGACACCTTCATGATGATCTTCACCTCCGGCACCAGCGGTGAGCCCAAGGCGGTCGAGGTGCCGCACGCGATGGTGCTGTTCGCCGGTACCGCGCTGGTGGAGCGGTACGGGCTCGACGCGTCCGACGTCTGCTACCTCGCCATGCCGCTGTTCCACTCCAACGCGGTCTATGCCGGATGGAGCGTCGCGCTGGGTGCCGGTGCCGCGATGGCGCCCGCGACGTTCTCGGCGTCGCGCTTCCTGCCCGACGTGCGTCGCTACGGCGCCACCTACATGAACTACGTCGGCAAGCCGCTGGCCTACATCCTGGCCACGGCCGAGCAGTCCGACGACGTCGACAACCCGCTGCGCATCGCGTTCGGCAACGAGGCGGCCGACCGCGACATCGAGGAGTTCGGCCGACGCTTCGGGTGCACGGTGTGGGACGGGTTCGGCTCGACCGAGACCGCCGTCATCATCACCCGACCCGAGGACTGCCCGACCGGCTCGATCGGGAAGGGCTTCCCCGGCGTCGCGATCTACGACCCGGAGACCGTCCAGGAGTGCGAGGTGGCGAGGTTCGACGA
>JAQSXQ010000566.1 GCA_029256565.1 Mycobacterium sp. | reverse complement strand
GTGGGCCAGGCTCATCGACCAGTACAAGGGCACGATGACCGCGGCCCCCAACTTCGCGTACGCGCTGCTGGCCAAGCGGTTGCGGAACCAGGCGCAGCCAAACCAATTCGACCTGAGTTCGCTGCGGTGGGCACTCTCGGGCGCCGAGCAGGTGGAACCCGAGGTCGTCGAGGACCTGTGCGACGCAGGCAAGCCGTTCGGTCTGCGGCCCGAGGCGATCGTGCCGGCGTACGGCATGGCCGAAACCACTGTGGCCGTGTCGTTCTCGATGAGCGGCGCGGGTTTGGTGACCGACCAGGTGGACGCCGACATGCTCGCCGTCCTGCACCGTGCGGTGCCCGCGACCACGGGCAACGTCCGTCGGCTCGCGACGCTCGGGCCCGCGCTGGCGGGGCTGCAGGTGCGCGTCATCGACGACGACGCAAACGTCCTGCCGGTCCGCGGCGTCGGCGTGATTCAGGTTCGCGGAGAACCGCTTTCGCCGGGCTACACCACCGTCGGCGGCTTCGTCTCCACACAGGACGACGAAGGCTGGTACGACACCGGCGATCTGGGCTACCTGACCGAGGAGTCGCACATCGTCGTGTGCGGACGCGTCAAGGACGTCATCATCATGGGCGGGCGCAACGTGTACCCGACCGACGTCGAGCGGGCATCCGGGCGGGTCGAGGGAGTGCGTTCGGGCTGCTCGGTAGCCGTCCGTCTGCACGGCGAGCGGTCGCGCGAGACCTTCGCGGTGGCCGTCGAGTCGGCCGCGTTCGAGGATCGCGCAGAGGTCCGTCGCATCCAGCGCGCCGTCGCCCACGAGGTCTTCAGCGAGGTCGACGTGCGGCCGTGCAAGGTCGTGGTGCTGGCACCCGGCAGCATCCCGAAGACGCCGTCGGGCAAGCTACGTCGCGCGCACGCCCTGTCGCTGGTGCAGTAGCGACGCTCAGGCGGTGGCGTGTGCCGTCTGCCCTGCGGCCTTCATCGACGCATACAGGTCGGTGTAGTACGGCAGGCAGTCGGCCATCGCCTGTTCGGTGGTGAACAGCGGCTCGTAGCCGAGGTCGCGCTTGGCCTTGTCGATCGAGAAGTAGTTGTCGAGCGTGATCCGCTCGATCGCAAGCGGTTCCAGCAGCGGCTTCGGCAGCCCGAAGCGGAAGTGCAGGAACTGCCACGCCGTCATCGCAAGCCACACCAGGCGGCCCGGCACCCGAAAGGTCGGGAACGGTTCACCGCAGGCCTCCACGACGGGCCTGGAGAACTCGAACATGTTGATCGGCTCGCCGTCGTTGACGAAGTAGGCCTGCCCGGGCGCGGTGCCGCCCGGCACCAGGTGTTCGGCGGCCAGGATGAAACCGTGAATCAGGTTGTGCACGTAGGAGTTGTCGAGCTTGACGTCCTTGTTGCCGACCAGCACCTTGACGTGGCCGGCGAGCACGCTCTCGAACACCTTGCGGAACATGGTCTGGTCGCCGCGGCCCCAGATGCCGCTGGGCCGAATCGAACACGTCAGCATGCCCTCGACGCCGTTGGCGGCGAGCACGAACTTCTCGGCGACGACCTTGGTCTCGGTGTAGAGGTCGTTGAAGCGCTCGGTGTAGGGCAGCGTCTCGTCGCCGCCCGAGATGGCCTGTCCGCCCATGACCACGCTGTTGGAGGCGGTGTAGACGAACCGCTTGACCCCGGCCGCCGCCGCGGCGTGCACCAGCTTCTCGGTGCCACCGACGTTGACCGCGAAGCTGCGGCTGCGGTACTCCTCGGTCACCGAGGCGCCGCCCATCAGGTCGATGATCGCCGCGGTGTGGATGACGGTGTCGACGTCGGCGACCGCCCTGGCGACGTCGCCGGGGTCGGTGATGTCGCCGACGACCGTCTCGAGCGCGGGATGGTCGGCTAGCCGGGACGGTGCGCGGTCGAAGGAGCGCACGCGCAGGCCGCGGTCGAGGAGTTCGGTCACGAGGTTGGCTCCGACGAAGCCGGACCCCCCGGTGACGAGCACGTGGCCGAGATCGGTGGTCAGCGTTGGGTCACCCATGGCCGAGAAGCATAACTGAAACGTGTTCCAGTTTCGAGCCTACCGCCCGCCACTGGTTGCCATCTCAACCTTCGTCGTCGTCGTTCGCGGCGAGTGCCTTCTCGACTTTCTGGCGGGCGCCGTCGAGGTGCTGTTCGCACCGTTTGGCCAGCTCTTCGCCTCTTTCCCAGAGCTGCAGCGACTCGTCGAGGCTGAGTCCGCCCTGCTCGAGGCGGCGCACCACCTCGGTCAGCTCATCACGGGCTTCTTCGTAGCCGAGTTGACTAATGGGCTTCATCTTCCCCCTCGCTCACGGCCCCGACGGCGCCGTCGGACACCCGAATCCTCAACCGGCTCCCGGCCGGCGCGTCGGCCACCGTCCGCAACACCGTCGTCGTGCCGTCGCTCGCCACCGCCTGCACGACGGCGTAACCGCGCGCCAGCGTCGCGGCGGGACCCAGTGTGGTCAGCCGCGCCGACATGTGGCCGATCCGGTCGGATTCGGCGGCGATCATCCGGGTCACGTCGCGGCGGGCGGCCGCCCGGGCGCGGTGCACTTCGTCGGCGCGCGCGTCGATCGCGGCCAGCGGACGTGCCAGCACCGGCCGGCTCCGCAGCTGGGTCAGGTGGTGATGTTCGCGCCGCACCCAGTTGCGCAGCGCCTGCGCGCTGCGGCGTCGGCAGTCGTCGACCATCGCCTGTTCGGCCGCTGCGTCGGGAACGATCCGCTTGGCGGCGTCGGTGGGCGTCGCGGCGCGGACGTCGGCGACGAGGTCGCACAGCGGGTTGTCGGGTTCGTGGCCGATGGCGGTGACCACCGGCGTGGTGCACCTGCCGATCTCACGACACAGCGTCTCGTCGGAGAACGGCAACAGGTCCTCGAAGCTGCCGCCGCCACGCGCGACGACGATGACGTCGACCTCGGGGTCCGCGTCCAGCTCGCGCAGCGCC